>CADBOC010000043.1 GCA_902796175.1 Oscillospiraceae bacterium
AGGTGCTTCGGGCCGGTGGCGTCCGCCGTGATGAAGGGCAGGCTGATGGAGGAGGTGGTCACGCCGGAAAGCTCGATCTTGGCTTTTTCGGCAGCCTCCTTGAGTCTCTGCATGGCCATTTTGTCGCCGCGCAGGTCGATGCCTTCGGTCTTTTTGAATTCGTTTGTCAGCCAGTCGATGATGCGCTGGTCGAAGTCGTCGCCGCCCAGGCGGTTGTTGCCGGCGGTGGCGAGCACCTCCTGCACGCCGTCGCCCATCTCGATGATCGAAACGTCGAACGTGCCGCCGCCGAGGTCGTAGACCATCACGCGCTGGTCGTTCTCTTTGTCAACGCCGTAGGCGAGCGCGGCCGCCGTCGGCTCGTTGATGATGCGTTTTACGTCAAGCCCCGCGATTCGACCGGCGTCCTTCGTCGCCTGACGCTGGGAATCCGTAAAGTAGGCGGGCACCGTGATCACGGCCTCCGTGACCGTGCCGCCGAGGTAGCTTTCCGCGTCGCTCTTGAGCTTGGCGAGGATCATCGCGGAGATCTCCTGCGGGGTAAAGGATTTGTCGTCGATGCGCACGCGGTAGTCGCTGCCCATCTGACGCTTGATGGAAGAGACCGTGCGGTCGGGGTTGGTGATGGCCTGGCGCTTCGCGACCTGCCCCACCATGCGCTCGCCGGTCTTGCCGAACGCCACCACCGAAGGCGTGGTGCGGGCGCCCTCCGCGTTCGCGATCACAACGGGCTCGCCGCCCTCGATCACAGCCACGCAGGAATTTGTAGTTCCGAGATCGATACCGATTACCTTTGACATAATATTATCCTCCAATCGTATAGTAAAAATGAGAAATGAGAAGCGAGAAATGAGAAGCAAGAAATGAGAAGTGAGAAATGAGAAGTGAGAAATGTCGGACGGGCTTCGCCCGTACCCGGTTTTATAAATCAAAACGCGAAGCGTTTTCCTTTTTCATCTTTCATCTTTCATCTTTTATAACTTTCTGACTAGTTCGCGACCTTGACCGTCGCGTGCCTTATGATCCTGTCTCCCATACGGTAGCCCTTGAGCAGCACCTCACTCACGGTATTCTCGCCGAGGTCGGGGTCTTCTTCATGAAATACGCCCATGTGCAGGTTGGGGTCGAATCCGTCGCCTTTTTCGCCGAAGGCCTCTACGCCGAGGGCGGTGAGCGCCTCCGTCATCTGGCGCACGATCATCTCCATGCCTTTTTTATAGGACTCAAAATCGGAATCCGCCGCCGCCGCGCGGTCGAAGTTATCGAGCACCGGCAGGAACTTTGCGGCGGCGTCCGCTTTGCCGTCTCCGTAGAGCGCGTCTTTCTCGCGCTGAGAGCGCTTGCGGAAGTTATCGTACTCCGCCATCGTGCGCAGCAGCCGGTCGTTCGCTTCGACGAGCGCCTTTTTCAGGGCTTCGATCTCGGCCGCGGATGTATCCGTATCCGCCTCGCCGGCTTCGGGATCCGCCTCGGGCCCGGCCGCCGTTTCGGGCTCGGCCGCCGTTTCGGGCTGGGCCGCCGTTTCGGGCTCGGCCGCAGTTTCGGGTTCGGCCGCCGTTTCAGGCTGGGCCGCCGTTTCGGCTTTTGTATCCGCCGCGGCCTCGGCCGGGGCTTTCCCGGCTCCGGCGGCCGCCGGTTTTTTCTTTTTATCGTTTGCCATAAAACATCGTCTCCTGTTCCTTGGTGGTCTCGGCCGTCGCTTCGGCGATCATGCCGCCCGTGACCCCCGCCGCGTACCGCAGCAGCTCGGTCACGTGCGCGTAATCCATTCTTGTCGGCCCCAGAACGCCGAGCAGACCGCCGGCGTTCCCCGCTTTGTACGGCAGCGCTACGACAGAGGCACGCCGCAGGCAGCTCTCCGCGTTCTCACGGCCGATGGAGAGCAGCATGCCGTCCCGCCGGCCGGTCGCTTCGCCGCCGCCGAGCACCCGCAGCAGGCGCTTCCGGTCCGCCGTCAGCTCAATGATCGCGCCGGCGTCGGGCCTGAGCGGCGTCTGCAGCAGCCGCCGCGCGCCCCGGCACACCGCGCCGGGTTCGGTGGAATCCGCCACCGCGTCAAAAAGGCTTGTCAGCATCGGCGCGACGGAAAGCGCCCGCTCGCCGAGGTTCAGCGCCACCGTCTGCAGCATGGCGCGGTCCACGTCCGCGCAGCGCACGCCGATAAAGTTCGCCGCCGCCGCGTTGTAGAAAAGCTCCAGCGTGCCGTAATCGGCGCCGTCCGGCAGATGGGCGATGCGGCTGCCGAGCACGCCCGCCGAGGTGGTGAGCAGCACCATGGCCGCGTGCGCGCCCGCCGGCACCACCTGTACGCCGCGGATCTCCGCCTCCGGCGCAAAGGGGGTGGTAAACACCGCCGGAAGACCGGTAAGCTCAGAGATCAGCTCCGCCGCGTCGCCGAGTATGCTGCGCGGGTCGCCCTGCGTGTGATCCACGCCGCTGAGCAGCCGAAAGATCTCGCTCTGCGTGGGGGGAACGGGCTTTATGAGCCGTTCCGCGTAATAGCGCATGCCGAGATCCGAGGGGACGCGCCCCGCGGAGGTATGCGGCTGCTCAAGATACCCCATCGCCGAAAGCTCCGCCATCTCATTGCGGATGGTCGCGGGCGAAACGCTGAACGGCAGCGCCCCGGCAAGATATCTGCTCCCCACCGGTTCGCCGACGGAAATATAGAATTCCGCAACAGCCGAGAGGATCTGTTCTTTTCTTTGAGACAGATCCATCATGCGCGCCTCCTTTGTGCCAGCCCCGCCTCTTTTTCTTAGCACTCTCACACCCGGAGTGCTAATCTATGTATAATATAACGCGAAAAGCCGCTTTTGTCAATAGTTTTTTCAAAAAATCCGCAAAAAATTCAAACTGCAAGTTGAAAGCGCGTCTTTTTTATGGTATACTTCCCTCATCGCAGCTCCTATTTTTATTATACATTAATAGAATCGAAGCAAGGGAGAACGTCAGATGGCTTATACGGTATCTTACGCCTGTTTTTCGGGCAAGGGAAAGCGCGACGTCAATCAGGATAATTATTTCTGCTGCGGCGCATACGAGCCCGAGGCGCACGGCGACGGCATCGTGCCCGGCGGCACGGCCCACGCGGCGGACAGACCGCTGTTTTTCGTATTCGACGGCATGGGCGGCGAATCGCAGGGCGAAACTGCCTCGTTTCTCGCGGCCGAGACCATGGCCCGGTCGGCCGAAGCGCGCAGGGCCGAGACGAACGCCGACCTATACCTGCAGGGGATCTGCATGGATATGAACGACAGCTTAACGGCGGCGGCGGACGCG
>CADBOC010000044.1 GCA_902796175.1 Oscillospiraceae bacterium
ATCGCTTTGAATAATATCCGTCAGCGGCTTGAAATGATGTGCAAAGGAAAACTGACGATTGCCCCGCGTGACGGCGGCGGTACGGCGGTAAAAATAACGATACCGCAGGCGGGCAGAGAATCTGTAAAATGATTGTCATGTGTTGAAGTAAAAAACGAAAGAATATCTTATTCCACAGAAATACCGTAGCTTTCAAGCATCCATTTCCCGATCTCAAACATTACGGCGAGCTGCTTCTGTTGGAGATACAGCGGCGGGTCGGCGAGGCGATCTCCTTTTTTTACGTCACGGCGGTAATTCGGCCAGACGCCGCTTCTCAGCAGCGTATTGCCGCCTTCAAATGTGAAATCGCCCCGGTATCCGCAGTCGAGAAGTCCGCGAAGCACGTTGTCGAAATTGGTTGTACCCCCCATCGGCATTACGTGGGAATCCTCGCTTCCGTAGTTGTCCTGCACGTGGAGCGCGCGCAGCTCCGCTCCCATTGCGACGATATCGTCATACTGGTTTCTGCCCTGCACGTTGCCGTGACCGACATCCCAGCAGATATGCAGGCGCGGGATATTGGCCTCGCGGATAAATGCGAACATTTCTTCCCCTGTGCGCAGAAAGTACGCGGGATTCCACGCCTCGGCGCTGTTCTCGATCAGCAGATCAACGCCGAACTTTTCCGCGTCGTCCGCAAAAAGTTTGTAAAATTCAAAATTTTCACGCAGGAAATCCGCCGGCGCGCCGCCTTTCACCCCGCAAGCGTGAACCACCTTATGCGAGATGCCGAGCATGGCGCACGCCTCGATCGAGCGCTTTGTCGCGCGGATCAGCGCATCGCGCGCCTCGCCCGGTTTGAAATGTTCGCCGTCCGGCGAATGTGCCTGCCGGAAATCGAGTCCGTCTGCGGCCGCAAGACGGGAAGCATCTTCTATTTCCCGTTTCCACCCGTCGCCGGGATCGATCCACGGTGAGCCGGCATATATGATATCATACATTGACAGATCAAGATGCCGGAACCCTGTCCGACGCATCCCCACGACGGGTGTGGCGACGCTTCTGTTTCCGTAGTAAGGGGCAAGATCCCCCGTCGTTGAAACAAGTCTCATGGAAATCCCTCCGTTTTCCGTTATGTAACGCGCTGTCCACTGTCCTACCGACAAGTTTTCTGTTAAATAAAAGGCAGACAGCGGAGCAAAAAGCGCCCCGCTGTTTTTTCTGTTTTTTTATATGCCATGTCAGAACGACGCGTCCGCTTTGTTGATCGCTTCGGAGATTTCCAGCATGTTTTGCTCTGTCATCGCCTGATTGATGGACAGGCGCAGACTGCGGGAGAGGATATCCAGCGTTTTGGGGCAGGCGCGCATAGAATAATCCGCATTGCCCTTGTAAGCGGGATCGTTCCACGGATAGTTTTTTGGTGTAGCCCCCTGATGCTTGACGATACCCTCCCAGTAGGTGAAAATATGACGGTCGGGGAAGGCGGCTGAATAGGCGGAGCCCACCGTCAGGCCCTCTTTTGCCAGCGCTTCAGTAAGCGCTTTGCATTCCTCTTTGGAGTTTGCGATCATTGCAAAGGAAACGCCGCAGTCGCCTTCCGGATCGTCCACATGCTGTAATTGATAGTGTTTTGGGGCGTTCAGGTGGGCGATCAGCGTTTTTTTCAACGCGCGGGTCACGGCAAGGTTGCCTTCCAGCTTTTGCAGCTGGGCATACGCCACGCCGCCGCACAGCTCGCTGGCGCGGTAGCCCGCCCGCGTGAAATATGGCGTGTCGCTGCCGTCGCCGATGCCATTGCCCCACATGACGCCGGCGGGATCGGACTGGTAATACCCCCTGGCGTAGGCGTCGTCGTCGGAGGTAAAGAAGCAGCCGCCCTCGCCGCAGGTGATGTTTTTGAAAAAGTTGAGGCTCCAGGCAAACGCGTCGGAATCTGCGCCGCAGTATTTGCCGCGGTACTTCGCGCCGATAGCCTGACAGCAGTCCTCGATGATATAGAGGCCATGCTTTTTGGCCACTTCCCGCACCGCGTCCACACGGCCGGGCACGCCCTGCATATGGGTCAGGATCACCGCCTTTGTGTAGGGCGTGATGCGCTTTTCCAGCTGAGCCGGGTCCAGCCCCAGGGATTCGTCGATCTCGCAGGGGATAGGCACCGCGCCCACTTCAATACAGGCGGAGGCAGTGGCGATGTAGGTATAGGCGGAGACGATCACCTCGTCCCCGGGACCGATTTCCAGCGCCGCCAGGCAGCAGGACAGCGCCGAGGTGCCGGAATTGACAAACAGCGCGTGCTTTGCCCCGGTGAGGGCACAGGCAGCCTGCTCAAAGCGGGTGGTGTAGCTGTTTTCCCGGTAGCGCCAAAGCTTTTCCGGCTCGCTCAACAGCTCTGTGGCGATAGCCAGTTCTTCTTTGCCAATGCTCAGATATCCCATATTGCCGCCCGGGAGCGGCGTTTTGATGGCTTGCTCTTTCATAAGGGCCTCCTTTTTCATCGATCTGTTATCCGCGGCATGATGGCGCCGCGCTGCCGAACAACGCCGTTTCCGGCAAGCTGATCTCGGCATTTCGCAAAATGCCGAGGGCGTTTTTGTAAAGGATCTTTCTTCTCACTTCATCGGAGATATCGGCGGAAAGAAGCGCCCCGATCCCAAAATCATAGGAAAACCACGGCGCGTCCACGCCGAAGACGATGCGGTCCTCCAGCCCCGCCTCGACGAAGCCCTCCAGCATGGCCCTTTGGGAAAGCACGGCGGTAAGCTCCAGATAGAGGTTTGGGTATGCTTTTGCCAATTCGATGCCGTCTGTGAAGGAACCCCGAAAGGAGTGCCCGGCGATAAAGGCAAAATCGTGGTGTTTTTCCAGCACCTCTCGGGCCTGCGCCGCACCGTTATAGGGGCTGCCGTGCCAGGTGTGGAACAGCACCGGCAGTTTGCGGCTGTCTGCGTAGTCGAAATAGGGATCATGCCGCGGGTCGGAGATCGGGATCCCGTAGGTGTCGCCGTGGAATTTGAAGCCCGCCACCTGTTCCCGGTTGGCGTCGGCAAAGGCGAGGTCCCGCTTTGGGTCGCAATCCGGCGAAAAGACGCACTGGTACATCCGGAACCGGTCGGGATATTTCTTTACCACGTCCCGGTCCTCCGCAAAAAACGGGTAACCGCCGTAGAGACAGTCGTGGCTGCAGAACAGCGCCAGCGCCACGCCGGAGCGGTCCATCTTTTCCACCTGCTTTTCCGGCGTATCCACCAGCATATTG
>CADBOC010000045.1 GCA_902796175.1 Oscillospiraceae bacterium
CGCCATCGCCGTTGCCCGAAGGGCAAAATCGGCGGGCGTTACAATCTTTTTATTTGACAGGAAACGAGAAGTTTCCTGTCAAATAAATCAAAACGCGAAGCGTTTTCCGAAACTGTTACCTGTTAATTGTTGCCTTTTACCTGCGCAGCGCGCCGCTGCGCTGCTGCGCGCAGCGTGTTTTTCATGAGCATCGCGACCGTCATCGGGCCTACGCCCCCGGGCACGGGGGTGATGGCGCCGGCGATCTGAGACACCTCGTCGAAGACCACGTCGCCCCAGAGGCCGCCGTCGGGTCTTCTGTGGATGCCGACGTCGATCACGGCGGCGCCGGGCTTGATCATATCGGACGTGATCATCTGCGGCACGCCGGCCGCCGCGATCACAATATCGGCGCGGCGCGTCTCGGCCTTTAAGTCTCTTGTGTGGGTATGGCAGACCGTTACGGTGGCGTTCGCGCGCATCAGGAGCGTGGAGACGGGCTTGCCCACGATGTTGGAGCGGCCCACGACCGCCGCGTTTTTGCCGTCGGGATCCACGCCCGCGCTTTTCAGCAGCTCAATGATGCCGGCGGGGGTGCAGGGCAGAAAGCCCGGGCGGTCGGCCACCATGCGCCCGACCGTTAAGGGATGAAAGCCGTCCACATCCTTTTCGGGGGAGACGGTCTCGATCACGCGCATCTTATCGATCTGCGGCGGCACGGGGAGCTGGCAGAGAACGCCGTCTACCGTTTCGTCCGCGTTGAGCCGCCGGATCTCCTCCAGGAGCGCTTCTTCTGTCGTATCCGCCGGCAGCAGGATCTCGCGCGAGCGGATGCCGCAGGCCTCGCAGGCCTTTTTCTTGTTGTTCACATACACTTTGGAGGCGGGGTCCTCCCCCACCAGAATCACCGCGAGGCAGGGAGCGGGCCGCCCCGCCGCCGTCATCGCCGCGACCTCCCGCCGCACCTCTTCTTTGATCTCAGCCGCAAGGGCTTTGCCGTCTATGATCTTTGCCGCCATTTCCGTTCCTTTCAGACTTTTGCTTTTTCTTTTTATTATCCATAAAAAAAACCGGAATGTCAAGACACTCCGGTCAAAAATGCGCGTTAATAGACCTGCGATACCGCGTAGCGGGCCTGTTCGCCTGTAAAGCCCTCGTACTCCAGCTGCCCGATCAGCTCGCTGCGGGAAAAAGGCATGGTATCGAGATAGCCCTCGGCGCAGCGCACGGCCTGCTCGTACCAGTCGGCGCCGCAGTTGTCGGCGGCGTAACGCGCCTCGGACTCCGAATACCCCTCATATTTCAGCTGATCGATGAGGCCGCTGTAGGAATACGGCATCGAATCGAGATAGAACAGCGCCGTCTGCAGGGCGCGGCGTTCCCCGGCGGTGACGGAGGATGAACGCGGCGCGGTCGTCGTCTCGGCCCGGGCCGTCGTCCCCTCGCCCGAGGGGCGCGTGGAAGGCGCGCCGGAGGCGCGCGTCGTATCCGCCTCGCGGGTCGTTTCGGGCTCGGAGGCCGTCTCCTCTTCGGGGGGATCGACTTCATCCGCGTAGTTGTATTCCAGCGCCCCGTTTTTCGCCAGCAGCAGGCGGTCGTTCTGCCCGTATTCGTTCCGGGCGTTGAGCAGATCCACCGCGATCACGCTGACGGTCTTTACCGCTTTCACGTCCCCCAGCTGCGTGCGAAGATCCGCGGAAAACGCCTGCGCCTTTTGAACAAAGCCGCTCCAGCGTTCAAAAACCGTTCTTTTGCCGGCCTCCAGATCCGCGCGGGTCCCCTCGGGCGCCTGCACGTAGACGAAAAACGCGCCGGAGCCGGCGTTGAACGCCGCCGCGCGGCCGAAATCGCCGAACGCCCCGTCAACGGCTTCAAGCGCTTTCTGATACGCCTCGGAGCCCTCAAAAACGGATCCCACCGCTTCCGCCGCGTCTCCGGAGCCCTCCTTCGCGCGTACCAACGTGTATTCCGGCGCGCCCGACCATGTGATCCAGAGCGCGTCCTCGGCGAAGAGGAGGCGGAAGGGCACGTCCTGCCCCGCGAGTCTGCCGTTCGGGGAGGATTCAAACTGATAGCCCTTTTCCTTCGTCGGCGTTACCGCGCCGTCTTCGACCGACCCCTCAAAGCCGTCGCAGGATACCTCGCAGTACGCTTCGCCCCGGTTCAGATAGAATGAGATCGCGGCGCGGCCGGGGTTGCCGTCTTCGGGCTGTTCCTGCACGAACGCGCCGGAGCAGGCGATCAGCCGGCCGAGCAGATCTCTGAGCGCCTCGGCTTCGGCCCCTTCGGCGGGGGGATCCGACAGCGCCTCAAACGCCTCTTCGGCTTTGATATACGCCGACGCTTTCACGCGCTCATACGCTCCGCCGCCGTCGGTTATCTTTTTTCTGCCGCAGCCGCCGGTCAGCAGGGCCGTGAGCAGCAGCGCGGCGATGAGTATCCGGATGCGTTTCATGGGCATGCTCCTCTCTGTTACGGTGTATTTTGACATCATTATACAGAATTGTCGTTTATTTTTCAATAGGGGGGAGATTTTTTAGCGGAGGGCGGAGAGCGGAGAGTGCGCGGGCGTGAGAGATCGAGGGAAAACGGCGGGACGCAACTTCAGGTTGACAAATACCTGTCAACATACTTCGATTGACTTTACGGCTTTTCTTTCGTATAATGACAGGCATAGCGCCTGTAACGCGCCGCCGCTCCTCCCCGCACGACTCCACTCTCCACTCTCCACTCTTCACATTCCACTCCCCTCTCCACTCTCTCCGCTCCGCTCTCCGCCATCGGAAAAACGCTTACATCGGGAGGTCCTGACCATGACTTTGGGTGAAAAGATCGCCGTGCTGCGCACGGGGCTGTCTCTTTCGCAGGAGCAGCTGGCCGAACGGCTCGGCGTATCGCGGCAATCCGTTTCCAAATGGGAGGCGGGCAGAAACGCGCCGGACCTTAAGACCCTGCTATCGCTCTCTGAGATCTTCGCGGTCTCCACCGATACGCTGCT
This sequence comes from Oscillospiraceae bacterium, assembly GCA_902796175.1. Taxonomy (GTDB): domain Bacteria; phylum Bacillota; class Clostridia; order Oscillospirales; family Acutalibacteraceae; genus RUG806. The sequence goes on from CADBOC010000045.1 coordinate 2,978, forward strand.
CAAAGACGAACTGCCCCTCGCGCCGACGGACCTGGAGCCGCTCTTCCGCCCCAGAGAGAGTGTGAACGAGAAGCTCAAATACTTCGGCACCGACGGCTTTCGGGGCGAGGCGAACGTCGCCCTGACCGCCGAGCACGCGTACAAGATCGGCCGCTTTCTCGGCTGGTATTACGCCTCTCCCCTCTCGGGCTGCCGGGAGGAAAACCACAAGACCCGCGTGGTGGTGGGCAAGGATACGAGGCGCTCGAGCTATATGTTCGAATACGCGCTTGTGGCGGGCCTGACCGCCAGCGGCGCGGACGCGTACATGCTGCACGTAACGACGACGCCGAGCATCGCCTACGCCGTGCGGCAGGCGGATTTCGACTGCGGCGTGATGATCTCAGCCTCGCACAATCCATACTCCGACAACGGCATCAAGCTCGTGAACGCGAACGGCGAAAAAACGGACGACGCCACGCTGATGCTGGCGGAGCGGTACATAGACGGCGACCTCGCCGCTTTGGGGCTCAAGGGCGAAAAGGACCTGCCCTTCTCCCTGCGGGAGCGGATCGGGAAGATCGTGGACTACGCCGCCGGGCGCAACCGCTACGTGGGGTTCCTGATCTCCACGGCGGCGAATTCCTATAAGGGCTTTCACATCGCGCTCGACTGCGCGAACGGCGCCTCGTGGATGATCGCCCGCAGCGTGTTTGAGGCGCTGGGCGCGAAGGTGAGCGTGATCGGCGACGGGCCGGACGGCGTGAACATCAACGCGGGGGTGGGCTCCACCCACATCGGCGCGCTGCAGAGATTTGTGCGGGCCGTGGGCGCGAACGTCGGCTTCGACTTCGACGGCGACGCGGACCGCTGCATCGCCGTCGATGAAAACGGCAGCGTCGTGACCGGGGACCACATTCTGTACATCCTCGCGAAAGCGCTCAAGGTGAAGGGGCTGCTAAAGGGCGACCGCGTCGCCGTCACCGTGATGTCGAACCTCGGCTTTTATCGGGCGATGGAGCAGGCGGGCTTTCACACCGTGCAGACGACCGTGGGCGACCGCTTCGTTTACGAAGCGATGGTGGAGCAGGATTGCTCCCTTGGCGGCGAACAGACGGGGCATATCATCGTGCGCAAATACGCCTCCGCCGGGGACGGGATATTGACCGCCATTCTTCTGGCGGAGCGCATGGCGGAGACAAAGCTCCCCTTAAGCGCCCTCGCCGCCCCCGTTACCCTCTACCCGCAGACGGTGAA
>CADBOC010000046.1 GCA_902796175.1 Oscillospiraceae bacterium
CGCCTTCAGGTCGCTGCATACGCCGTAGTAGGTGGGGTTGTTCACCAGCACCGCGACGGCGTCCGGGTTTTCGTCGATCGCTTTCTGCACCTGCTCGCGCCGCATGCCGAGCGAAATGCCGAGGCGCACGTCCACCTCGGGGTTGACGTAGACCGGCACCGCGCCGCAGAGCACCAGCGCGTTGATGACGCTGCGGTGGACGTTGCGCGGCAGAATGATCTTATCCCCGCGTTTGCAGGTGGAGAGCACCATGGTCTGCACGGAGGAGGTCGTGCCGCCCACCATCAGAAAGGCGTGGGCCGCGCCGAAGGCGTCCGCCGCCAGGATCTCCGCCTCGCGGATCACCGATACCGGGTGGCAGAGGTTGTCGAGCGGCTTCATGGAGTTTACGTCGATGCCGACGCACTGCTGGCCCAGAAAGGCGGTAAGCTCCGGGTTGCCGCGCCCGTGCTTGTGGCCGGGCACGTCAAAGGGCACGACGCGCATCTCGCGAAAGCGCTGCAGCGCCTCGTAGATCGGCGCTCTGGTCTGGTCGAGCGCCGGATTTTCCTGGTACATATCACGATCCCTCCCTCAGAAAAAAAGAAAAAACGCAAATCGCCGTATGACAACTTGCGTTCGCTTCGGTAAAGGCTCGGCCGGTAAACAAATACGTTTTACATGAGCCGCGGTTTCGTACAGAGTCTATATAGCAAGCAATTACTTTTACTACTCTACATTATTGACCGTTTCAACAAGTTGTATACTTTGAAAGAAACTGAGCTGCTGCGCTCAATATCAATAAGGGCGGCGTTGCCGCCGATCGGCAGTGGACCCGGCTGTCCGTATGGCCTTGACGCCGCTGTCGGGCGTGGTCCGGTAAAATCGCCGGAAAGACTCTGTAAAGAACACTTTCCGTCGTTTATTTTACTTTTTTTTTGCGTGTTTGTCAAGTGTTTTCGGCGTGTCGCCGGCAACTGCCTCTTGATTTTGCCGGCGCTCCCTGTTAAAATAAAACAGACATATTTTCGGAAAAGAGGAACAAGATCCCATGCAGTATACGTACAGGACCTCCGGCACCTGCTCCCGCGCCATCGAGATCGAAACGGACGACGAAGGCGTGATCCGCTCCGTCCGTTTTCAGGGCGGGTGCAGCGGCAACACGCAGGGCGTGAGCCGCCTTGTTGAGGGCAGAAAAGCGGACGAGGTGATAAAAACGCTGAAGGGCATACGCTGCGGCATGCGCCCTACCTCCTGCCCCGATCAGCTCGCGCGCGCGCTCGAGCAGATGACAAAACAGTAAGAAAAGGAGAAACGCGCCGGCCGCGGCGCCGAAAGAAAAAAATGGCGTTGATCCTTGCCTCAGGCTCGCCTCGCAGAAAGGCGCTCATGAGCCTGATCACCGAAGATTTTACCGTACGCGTTTCGGACGCGGACGAATCCGCGCCGGCGGATCTCGATCCCCCGGCGCTCGTTGAGCTGCTCGCGGCCCGAAAGGGCGGGGCCGTGTTCGCGGAGTCCGCCCCGGGCGATACCGTGATCGCGGCCGATACCGTCGTCGTTGTCGACGGCGAGGTCCTCGGCAAACCGCGTTCGCCGGAGGAAGCCGCCCGTATGCTCCGCCGCCTTTCGGGGCGGACCCATTCGGTCTATACCGGCGTTTACCTCCGCCGGGGGAACAGGACCGTTTCATTCTCCTGCGAGACGGCGGTCACGTTCTACCCGCTGTCTGAGGAGGAGATCGCCGCCTATATCGCCACGGGCGAGCCCTTCGACAAGGCCGGGGGCTACGGCATACAGGGCCGCGGCGCGCTGCTGGTAAAGGGCATAGAGGGGGATTACTGCAACGTGGTGGGTCTCCCCGTCGCCGAGGTGAGCCGCGCGCTGAAGGGGCTGCAGGCGTGAAGGCGCCGCGATATCTCTCCGCCGCGTTCTTTCCGGCGCGCTGCTGCGTCTGCGGCAGGGTGCTGGAGCCCGGCGGGCATCTGTGCGAAGCCTGCCTGCCGCTGCGCCTGCCCCTTACAGGCGGCTCTGCCCGCTGCCCTGTTTGCGCCATGCCGGTCAAAGACTGCGTCTGCGGCGACCGGCTCTGGTTTTCCACCCTTACGTTCCCGTTTCTTTACGACGGCGCGGTGCGCGCCGCCGTGGGGCGCATGAAGTTCCGGCACGGTACGGATCTCTTCGCGCCTTTTGCCGAAGAGATGGCCGCCGCGCTGCGCCGGCGCGGGCTGACGGGCGCGGACGGCGTCTGCTTTGTGCCGATGCAGCCCCTTCGGCGGTGGCGGCGCGGCTACAACCAGGCGGAGGAGCTCGCGAAGGCGCTCGGTAAGGAGCTGGGGCTTCCGGTGCTGCCGCTGCTGAAAAAGACCGGCGGCGCGCGGGTGCAGCACACGCTATCCGGCCCGGAACGCCGCGCGAACCTGCTCGGCAGCTATGAGGTGCCGCCCGAAAGAGAGCGGGACGTTCCGGGCAAACGGCTGCTTCTGACGGACGACGTCGCCACCACCTGCAGCACGCTGAACGAGGCCGCGAAGACGCTGCTGATCTTCGGCGCCGCGCGGGTGGACTGCGTATGTGTTTCGGCGCGGCCGAGGCTCATAAAAAAGAACGGCGCCCCGCCGCGGTCTGAGGCCGCGAACGGAGGCGCGGATACACAGTGAAAATAAGCGCGGCCTGACGCCGCGGAAAGAGGGATACGATGCTCAAAGGTAAAAAAATGCTCGCCGTTTTGCTCTCCGCCGTTCTTCTGATCGCCATGCTGCCGGCGGCGGCCTTCGCCGACGCGGATACGCTGACGATCACAGACCCCTACGCGGCGGTGGACTGGAACGCCGTTTCGGCGTATAAGACCGGTCTGCACTCCCACACCAACGCCTCCGACGGCGATCAGACGCTGCGCCAGTCTCTGCAGCGCCATCTCGAGGCCGGCTTCGACATCGTGGCGATCAGCGATCACGGCACCGTCAACTACAGCTGGAGCGAGCCGAACCCGGATCCCCTGATCCACGGCTTTCTGCACGCGATCGGCAGAAACGAGGGAGAGCTTGACTACCTCGGTACCGAGGGCGTGTTCGAGAACGGTACCGCCTATACGGTCGAGACGGATGCATACGGCGACGACTACCTGATCGCGGACGGACGCAGGATCCTGCGCGTGCCCTTCGCCATCGAGCAGAACGCCGTCTCCGTCAACGCGCACGTCAACAGCTGGTTTACGGATTACCACGACAATTCCGTAACGATCTATGAGGACGCGGTGCGCGGGGTGGATTCCCACGGCGGCGTGTGCGTCATCAATCACCCGGGCGAATACACCAAGGCGCGCTACGAGCTGCACTCCGCCGACGCCTATAATCCGGCGAACCCGGCCTACCGCTATTATATCAACAAGTATGCGACCCTCATCGACCGGTACGACGCGTGCATCGGCATCGATATGAATTCCAAGGGCGACAACCGTACCCGTTTTGACCGCATCCTCTGGGATACGCTTCTCACCCGTTTTTCCGCCGGGGGAGAAACGGTGCTGGGCATCGCCTCCAGCGACGCGCACCAGCTCAGCGTGATCGACACCGGCTTTACGCTGCTGCTGATGCCGGAGCTTTCGTCCGCCGCCATGCGCGAGGCGCTCGAGAACGGCCGCTTTTTTGCCGCCAGCCACTGCCTTGGCAATTATGAGGAGCTGTGTGAGATCGCGGCCGCGCTCAAAGCGTTTTACGGCGAAAACGAAACGTATCGCTCCGTTTCCGCCGCGGCCGACGAGATGGCCGAGCGCATCGAGGGCATAGAGACCGGCAGATACGACGCGGATGAGAGCATCGGCGCTACCTGGTCTTCGCTGGACGGCGACGGCCGTTTTGCCGCCGCCTCTTTCCCGCAGGTGCACGGTATAACGGTAGACGACGCCGAAAACACCGTCTCTTTCGACGCCGAAAACGCGCTGATCGTGCGTATGATCTCGAACGGCAGACAGATCGCCGTTCAGCCGGCGCAGGGGGCCGTCTTCGATCTGGACGACTGCGCGGATGCGCTCGGCGACTACGTCCGCTTCGAGATCTTCGGCGAGGGCGGCATGGTGTATACGCAGGCGTATCTGCTCAACGCCGCCGAGCGCCGGGCGGAGGGAAAAACCCCGGTGACCGACGGGCTTTATCTGAATCTCGGTTTTCTGGATTTTCTCTTCGCCGAGTTCCACAAGCTGTTCGCGGTGCTTCGCCGTAGTTTTGCCGCGCGTCTCTGATGGGTGGTCTTACAGAAAATAGTATTCTAATTCGGAATAATGTCCCATTCAATAACGGTTCTATCGCAGAATTTTCATGCTGAGCGTGGTTTTATGTAAATTTTTTATGGAATATCCATAAAATACTATTGACAAAAACCGAAAATTTGCGTATGATTATAACTGTTATTTTATGATTGAGGAAATAACATGGTACACAGCAAAGCGAACGAACCCGGCTCCCCGCAAACAGATGAGGAGCTCGTGCGGTTGGCGCAGACAGGGAACGCCCCTGCGCAGCGCCATCTGATGGAACGGTTCCGCCCGTTGGTGCAGACCCTTGCGGCCCCCTATACGGGCGCGGCCTTCGATCGCGAGGATCTTGTGCAGGAGGGGCTTGTGGCTCTCTTTTCCGCCGTTTACGCCTATCAGCCGGAAAAGGCCGCCTCGTTCCGCACGTTTGCCTCCGTTTGCATCGCAAACCGGCTTCGTTCTGCCGCAAGAGAGAGCGCGGCGCAGAAAAACGCGCCGATGCACGCATACGTACCTTTGGATACTTTGGAGATCGCCGAAGACAGTGATCCGGTACATCAGGTCATCTCTGACGAGACCGTCGACGAATGGTTCCGCATCTTTGAACAGGATTTGTCTGCACTTGAAAACAAAGTTTTGCGATGCTGCCTGAACGGCTACAGCTATCAGGAAATCGCGAAAATGCTGCAAATTACGGAAAAAGCTGCCGATAACGCCTTGCAAAGGATCCGAAAAAAACTGAAAGCAAGGAAAACGACCGAGTGATCCGGTGTTTTCTGGAGCGCGCCCCCACTTCTTATTCTTGGTCTTAACGGCGTTTCGCTGTTCAGATAACACCCTGCAAGTCAGGAAAAAAATAGCGAGGTTAGCAACATGTACGAGGACAAAACACTGGTATGCAAAGAATGCGGCAACGAGTTCGTATTCACGGCAGGCGAGCAGGAGTTCTATGCGGAAAAGGGCTTTGAGAACGAGCCCCAGCGCTGCAGAGAATGCCGCAACGCCCGCAAGGCTGCCGCCAAGGGCGAGAGAGAGTATTTTGAGACCACCTGCAGCCGCTGCGGCGGCGTCGCGAGAGTCCCCTTCCGCCCCCGTGAGGACAGAGAGGTTCTTTGCAGCGAATGCTTTGCGAAGTCGAGACAGCAATAATTCGATCTGAACGACTGACAGAAGAGGGTATCGAAGGATACTCTTTTTTGTTTGCCCGGCTCAAAAAAAGATCCCCGAACGGTCGGTCGGCCGAACGGGGATCGTTTTTTGATCTATTCTTCCATCAGGCCCGAGAACAGCGGCAGCAGGATGAGCAGGGGGTCGTCGGTCTCGGTGTAGGTCTCGGCCGCCGTAAAGGGGCCTGCGGGCAGCACGGCGGAGACGGAGCTGAAAAAGGTGTCTGATTCGATGCGGCCGCGGGCGTCGAGGGTAATGATCTCAGAGAGCCTGGCGCCCTGCATGCGTACGCGCATCGCGCCGGTACCGTTCAGAAAGACGTAGTCTGTATACGAAACGCCGTCGATCACGGTCTGCTGCGCGTCGTCCGCCTCGCTTAAGGGGCGAAGAGAATCGCCGAAGAGGGCTTCCTCCAGGTTCAGCAGATCGCCGAGCGGCAGCATATCGTTGCCGGTCAGCTCGTCGCCCATCAGCTCGAGCACCTCGGCGAAATCCGCGTACATGCGTTCCTTTTCGTCAAGGATCAGCAGCCGCTCGCCGTCTGTCAGCAGACTCAGCTCGATCCCCTCCATCGAAAAGCGGATGTATGCCGTATTGCCCTTGCGGGCGTAGGTGAGGGGCACGCCGTCTTTGCCGCCCATGCTCACCTCGGCGCAGTATTCGCCGCTTTGCAGCACCGCGTACTGATCGGCGAAAACGCCCTCGCGCCGCAGCTGGAGGGAAACGGCCGTTCTCAGGGCAAGGCGGGCGTCCGCGGCGGTGATCAGACCGTCGGTATCCATATCCGCCGCCGCTCTCTGCGTTTCATTCAGCGTATCGAGCCCCACGGCCGCGCGCAGGATCGTTCTGGCGTCGGCTGACGAAACGCCGCCGTCGGAATCCATGTCGCCCAGCACGGCGGCGGAGCAGACGGAGGTGAACAGCAGACCGGCGCTCAGCGCGCCGACAGCCAGTCTGCGGATGTGTTTATTCATTATACGGTCACCTCGTTATAGCTCTCCACGGCCAGATAGGAGCCGTTCTCTTCGCCGGCGGTGAACGTGCCGCCGATCAGCAGGTAGGTGCCGGGCGCGGAGGTCTGATCCGTGCCGGTGAAATCC
>CADBOC010000047.1 GCA_902796175.1 Oscillospiraceae bacterium
GAAAGCGCATCTGCGAGGGGTGGATCCTGCCGAGGGCCTCCAGCGTCAAAAAGAAGACCAGCTCAAAGGTGGGGCAGTGCCCCTCGATCGGTTCGCGCCTCAGTGCCTTGATAAACCGTTCGCGTTCTGTCACAAAAACGCCTCCTCAAAGGTCATATTTTCAATGAACAGTTCCGAAAACACCGGATCCGATGAAAGATCCAAGCAGCGCATATGCGCCAGATATTGATACAGATCGTTTCGTTCACAGGCAAATTTCGCTGTGCCGAGCAGGCTGGAATTGTTGACGGCGATACATTTGTTTTCCAGCGCGGCGGGCAGAAGACCGGTCTTCACCGCGTTCCTGACGTTGATCTTTGCCGAAAATCCGCCGGAGATATAAAGCGCGTCGATATCGTCAAAGGATATTCGCGCCCGGCGCACCAGCGTTTCCGCCGCGGCTCGGATTGCCGATTTCGCAAGCTGATACTGCCGCACGTCCGCGGGGGTCAGGTAAACGTCCGGCGCGAGGGCATAGGCTTCTTCCATATAGCCGGTTTCGTCAATGCTCCCGTTTTCCAGCAGCATCGCCACCGCGTCCACCAGCCCCGTGCCGCAAACGCCTACAGCCGGGAGGTTATCGATTGTGACGCAGCCTTCCGGCGAACAGGCGGCGATCGCGCCGGGGGACGCGCTCATGCCGCATGAAATATTCGCCCCCTCAAAGCAGGGGCCGGCGGCCGCCGCAGTGCACAGCGCCGAAGCCCGCGAAAAAAGCACCACCTCGGCGTTGGTGCCGAGATCGATCAGCAGCCGGTGCTTTCCCTCCGGCGGAAAACCCACGAAGTTGAGCCCCGCCGTGAGGTCCGCGCCCACAAAAGCCGCCGCGCCCGGCAGCGAAACGGCTTCCTTTACGCCCGGCAGACCGAGGCCTGCGCCGGACGCTTTTTTAACGTCCAGAAACACGGGCGTGTAGGGCGCCGCGCCCATCGGGGACGGATCCGCCCCAAAAAACAGATGCAGCATGGCGGTGTTGCCCGCAACGAACATGACGGCGTCTGCCGGCGCATCCAGTTCCTGCAGCAGGCTGTTTACAGCCGCGATCACCGCATCCCGCAGCCGATCAGGCCCGTGGGCTTTGCAGTAGCCGATACGGTTCATCACGTCCGCTCCGAACGCCCGCTGGGGATTCGTCCCTGTCACGACCCGCACGATGCTGCCCTCGTCAAGCGAAACGAGCGCCAGCGCCAGCGTTGTGGTGCCGATATCCAGCGCCAGCGCGGAATGCGCCGTTTGCTTCTCAGTCCCCGCGTCCCCGGTAACGGAAACGACGGTCTCCCGCCGGGGCAGCGTCACCCTCATGCCGGCTTCTGTTACGGTTTCGCAGGCGAGCGCCGTTTGGCCGTTGACGGTCACGCGGCATTTTCCGCAATTCCCCCTGCCGCCGCAGGGCATGGGGATGGCGTTTCCCGTGCGGATGAGCAGGTCCGACAACCGCTCCCCGGGGGCCGCTTCATACGCCGCGCCGTTGATCTCAACCCGCGCCATAGCAAGCCCTGACCTCCGCAAAATAGGCGTCGATATTCTCCCACAAAGACGCGGCGGGGATATCGCAGCCGCTGGAGATCATAAAGTTTTCGCGGGCGCCGCAGGCGGCAAACACCCGCCGCACGTCTTTTCGTACGTCCGCCGGCGCGCCCCGGCGGAACAGCACGGGATCCACATTGCCCATAACGATCCGGTCCGACGGCATGGCGGCAAGGATCTTTTCCAGATCCACGGCGTTGCCGAAGTGGAAAACGTCCGCCGGAAGACCGGCGAGAGAATCCGTCATATCCGCGGCCGAGGCCCCGCAGTTGTGGTAGCAGAGCAGAAAACCGTCGGCGTTCACCGCGTCGAAGATCTCTTTTACGAAGGGGGTGGAGAATTCCTCCGCGAGGGAGGGGGAGAGCAGGCCCGCCGCCGGTTCGGCGAGGATCACGCCGTCGGCGCCCGCCTCCCGGAATGCCCTGATATACGACGTGAGGAACGCCGCGCATTTTTTGAGCAAAAGCTTGACGTCATCCGGGGAATCGAAGCATTCCATCATAAGCTGAGTCATGTCGAAGAGGCGTCCGGCGAGGGAGTAGGGACCGATCGTGCCGCAGAATACGGGCGTATCGCCGAGCTTTTTCTTTGCGAGCCTCACACCCTCCGCGTAAACGCCGGTCCTGCCCGCGCCGACTTGGGGCACGAGGATCCCGGCGGCGTCGGCTATGTCTTCTATGATCCCTTTCTCAACGGTGGGGTTTTCATGTTCGCTCACGCGGATCTTCGCGCCGAAGGCCTCCGCCTCTACCGAGAGATCCATCATGTGGAGGGCGGCGCCCACGGGGCAGCGCTTGGCGATCGCCGCCATGCCCTCGGCCTGTTTTTCGGCGGAGGAGATCAGCTCCCGTACGCTCACGCCGAGGAGCCCTGCCGAGGGAAAGGAGAGGATCGGCACGGTTTTTTCTTTGTGCAGCAAAAGCCGCTTTGCTGTTTCTTTCATCGTTAAGCCTCAAACAGTATCATACAGAAGTAGGTCACGGTGTCGGGACCGTTGTTGTAGCGCACGCCGATCTCTTTCGAAAGCTGCATCACGTTGACGCCGCACGCCTCGATCGAGGGAGCGGCGAGATCGGGGTGACGGCAGGGCGCGTCGGGGTAGGCGCAGGTTTCGCACAGGTCGCAGCCCTCGTTCCCGAGGGCGAAAAACGGGATCCCCGCCGCCCGCAGCTCCGCCGTTACGGCCTTCAATACGCGCTTCGTCTGTTTCTGCCCGGCACGCATTCCTTCAAAGTCGAAGGAGTCCTCCAGATCGAATTTGCAGGTGAATACCACGGCGAAGGGCCAGGCCGTGATCTTTGTTTTAAGCTCCTCGAGCGTCCCTACGCCGGGCGGGCAGGTCCAGGTCTTGCCGTACATGCCGCAGACGTTGCGTTCGCAGGCCTCCACCACGGCGCGGGAAAAGGGGATGCGCTCCGTTTGGAAGGCTTTGTACTCGCAAATATCGGGACGGGCAAAAAACGGATCGTATCTCATGCGCCCGTGCAGAAGGCGACGGCGGCGTCCGCCGCGCTGGCAGCGTCCGAGGTGTATTTATCCGCGCCGATCTGTTCACAGAAGCTGTCTGTTACCGGCGCGCCGCCAACCATGATCCTGACGCGGTCGCGGATGCCCGCCTCCTCTGCCTTTTTCACTACCTCCGCCATCACCTCCATGGTGGTGGTGAGAAGCGCGGAGCAGCAGATGATATCGCAGTTTTCGCGGATCGCGGTCTCGATAAAGGTTTCGGGCGCTACGTCGGTGCCGAGGTCTATGACCTCGAGCCCTTTGCCCTCCATCATCATTTTCACAAGGTTCTTGCCGATGTCGTGCAGGTCTCCCTGCACCGTGCCGATGCACACCTTGCCGACGGCCTTTACGCCGTTTTCGGCGAGCTGAGGCTTTAAGACCCCTACCCCCATGTTCATGGCGCGGGCGGCCACCAGCACCTCCGGCACGTAGACCTCGTTTTTCTTGAATTTTTCGCCGATCACGTTCATGCCGGCGAGCAGACCCTCGCTCAGGATCTCAGCCGCCGGCAGACCTTCGGCTGCGGCCTGCTCGACCAGCGCCTTTACGGCCCTGGCCTTGCCCTTTTGCAGATTTTCGGATATCTCGGTATAGATGCTCATGGTAATCCCTCCCGATCGTGAGATTTATATGCGGATCGTTTTGATCTTTTCCGCGTAATACTGCACCAGCTCAAATTTGGTGCCGGGCATCAGCCGGTGGTCGGGGCAGGGGATAAAACCGCCCATGGCCGCCAGACGCGTCAGGCGTTCGATCTCCGTGTCCACCGCCGCTTTGTCCTTGCGCAGGGCCGTTTTATCCATGCCGCCCACGCCCAGCATCCCTTTCCCGAACCTGTTCCGCGCCGCCTCGAACTGGTCGCCCCACACGCCGATCTCGATGGGGAACATGGTGTTCACGCCGTTTTCGAACCAGGTCGGCAGCAGCTTTTCGGTCACGCCGTCGCAGTCGAGGGAGATGACGTCGATGCCGTACTGCCGACAGAGGTCGTTGCGTTTTTTATAGTGCCTGCCGCAGAGCTCGTCGAACATCTCCGATGAGAGCAACGGACCGTTTTTGAAACAGATATCCTCCCAGTAGTGGCCGAAGTCGAATTTC
>CADBOC010000048.1 GCA_902796175.1 Oscillospiraceae bacterium
ATATTCACGCCGTTCCCCGTCAGCAGCTTGATGAGCATGGTGACGAGCTTCGCGGTCTTTTCGTCGTCGAAGGCGGTCTCGTAATAATTCCAGTCCTCGCCCCCGGCGTACACCACGGGCTCGGTGTTTTCGCCAAGGCCCAGCTCCTTCATGCGCAGCAGCACAAGCCCTGCGATGGCGACGTTGCCGCGGGCGTTCGGGTGCACGGAATCGTCGGCGAGGTTTTCGGGCTTATGCTCCATCGCGGGAGCGATATCGCAGATCAGGATCTGCCCCGGGTGCTCCCGGTCATACCGATCGATCATGGCGTTGACGCGCGAAGAGCAGGCGCGGTTCGCGTTCGCGGCAAAGCCGTACCAGACGCAGTAGACCGTCTGCAGCAGGATCGGCGCGTCGGGGTTCACGGCGCGGATGCCGTCGATGATCCTGCAGAGATTCGCGTAATAGTTCTCGGCGATCGCGTCGAGCTCGGCGTTGTTCAGACGGAACAGGGCCTTGACGAGCAGCTTTTCCCAGTCCGGCGCGTCAAAATAATCGTTCGCGCCGATGGAAATGCTGATCAGATCGGAATCCGCGATGATATCCGTCACGTTCCGGCAGCGGCCCGCTACCGGGTCGTAACGCGCGCCGTTCTCCATCAGATCGAGCAGCTCGTAAGAATCCATCGCCACGCGGGCAAGATTCACATAGTCAAATCCGTTCGTATCCGCGACGATCCTTCCGTAAGACGCTTCGTCGGGATTCAGAATGCCGTACCCGGCGGCGATGGAATCGCCGAGCACCAGGTACTTCGTCTTTCTTTCGGCGGCGGCGCCGGGCAGCAGCAAAGCCGCAGAAAGCGCGAGAACAAGAATGAGTGAGAAAAACCTTTTCATACCGATTGTCCTTTCTTTTATTTTGAATCACGCGGGAGCCTTGCAAACGTCCACCCACGCGGGATCGCCTGTGAGGAAAGAAAGCTCCTCCACCGTCAGCCGCACGGCGGAGTTCGAGCTGCCGGCGGCGGGGTATACCACGTCGAACCGTCTCAGGCTCTCGTCGAGGAACACGCGGCAGCCCTCCCGCACGGCGAAGGGGCAAACGCCGCCTACCGCGTGGCCGACGAGCTCTACGGTCTCTTCCGGCGTCAGCATTTTCGCCTTCGTGCCGAAGGCCGCCTTGAACTTCGAGTTGTCGATGCGGCGGTCGCCCGCCGCTACGACGAGGACCGCGCCCTCCCCTACCCGAAAGGCAAGGGTCTTCGCGATGCGCTCCCCCGGCACGCCCAGCGCCTCGGCGGCGAGGGCGACGGTGGCGGAGGAAACGTCGAATTCGGTCACGCGGTCCTCAAAACCGCGTTCTCTGAGGTATCTGCGCACTTCTTTGATCGCCATAACATAACGCTCCTTTATCTTGTCAGATTTTTGATCCAGCGAAAGCGGTTCACCTTTACGACCGCCACAAAGCATTTCAGGATCTGATCCGCCTTTAAGATCAGAAAGGTGACGGGCGCCGGCCAGCGGAACACAAAGGCCGAGAGCGCCGACATGGGCAGCACGATGCCCCACATAAAGATCAGGTCGTTGCGGAAGACGAAGGCCGTATCGCCCCCGCCCGAAACGATGCCGACGAGCGCGGGGGCTTCATACGCGGAGCCGATCACGGTAAAGGCGAGGATGTTCAGAAAGGTGACGGAGAGCGCCCGCGTCTCGTCCGTTACGTTGTAAAAGCCGATGATGCCCTCGCGCATCGCGAGCATCAGCACGGAGGAGACAAGGCCCGTCGCCAGAAAGATCCACTGCAGGCGTTTTGCGTACCGCTTTACGCGCGGGACGTCGTTCTCGCCCACCGTTTTGCCGATCAGCACGCCCGAGGCGGAGGAGGCGGAGGTATACAGTACCGCAACCACCTGAAACACCGGCGCGGTCACGGCGTTCGCGCCGATGGCGGCGGCGCCGAGCCGCCCGATGATGGCGGTCTGCACCGTCATGGCCACGCCCCATGAGCCGCCGGAGCCGACGAGCGGGAGCCCCGCCCTCAGAAAATCACCGAAATAGATCTTATCCCAGGCGAAGATCTCCCGCGGCTTCAGCCGCAGCTTTTTATCCCTTAAAAACACGAAGGCGGCCACAAAGAGCAGCTCCGCGATCCGGGAAGAGAGCGTCGCGACGGCGGCGCCCTTCACGCCCATCGGTTTAAAGCCGAGCCGCCCGAAGATCAGCGCCCAGTTGAGCGTTACGTTCACAACGAGCGCCAGAACCGAGGCGTAAAAGCCGACCCGCACCGTCTCCACGCTGCGAAGCAGCGACACGAGCATAAAGCTGACGGCGAAGGGCGCGTAGCTCCAGGCCAGAACGCGGATGTACCGCGCCCCTTCGGCGACGATCTCGCCCTCGTTCGAGAGCAGCCCCAATACGCCGGCGGGCCATATCAGCACCAGCGCGCCGAGCGCCGCCGCAATGAGCACCCCCGCGGCAAAGGCGGCGGAAAACACCTTTTTGATCGACGCCGTATCCCGCTTTCCCCAGTACTGGGAGGCCAGCACCACAAGGCCGCTCGCCGCGCCGTTCACGACGCACTGCAGAAAAAACTGGATCTGGTTCGCAAGGCTCACGCCGCTCATGGCGGTCTCGTCAAACCGGCCGAGCATGATGGAATCGGCCAGGTTCACGCTGAACACGATCAGATTCTGCAGCGCCACCACGCCGAAGAGCGTAAAATACGATCTGTAGAATTCCGGGTCTTTTATCCGTTTCATCAGAGCAGCCTCTTTTCGTAAGCGCCTGACGTACGGGAAAAATCCGGTTTTTTTCCTGCGAGATACAGCGCCGTGATACGCCCGCATTCGGCGGGGCTTTCCGTTGTAAAATAAAGCGTTGTGAAATCAGCCGGGGGCATAGAGAGATCCCCCGTATAGAGCGGCACGGAATTGAGCAGCGACTGGTACTGCCGGTCTTCGCACAAGACCGTAAACGCCGCCCCGCGCCGGTCAACGAGCGTTCCGCCCCCTTTGCAGTCTCCGCAGCCCCGTCTGCCCTGCAGCGGGCAGCAGCGAAAACGCATCAGCGGCATGGTTCCGTACGCGATATATCCCGTACCGGAACGCGCCAGAAGCCCGGCGAGGGCGCCGCGGTGCAGCTCGAACGAGAGCGTAGCGTCGGCAACGCCGAGGGCGAACAGCTCCTCCAGCGCGCGGGCGTTTGTTATATTCAGGTACGCGCCGCCGAGGGGGGTAAGGCCCGCCTCCCGCGCAAGCCCGATCGCGCCGATGTTCTCACACAGCGCAAAGCGTACGCCCGCGCCGTACAGCTCCCTGAGCCCCCGCAGCGCCGATTCTTCCCGCCCCGGGTAGATCAGCGCCGGTATCTCGGCGGCAATGCGTTCCCCGAAGCGCGCGATCGGTCCCCGGTCGCGGAGCAGCTCCCCCATCGGCAGGATCACGCGTTCGGCGTCTACGCCCCGCGGGATCTGTTCCGCGCGGGATACGCGCAGGCGCAGGGCGTTTTTCGGCCGGGCGCGATCGAAAGCGGGCAGGGGCCGGGGCCCGGCAAAGGGCTTCGGCCGACCGGCCCTCGCCGCGTCCATCGCTTCGACCCCCGCCCGGCGCAGCGCGTTGAGCGCGGCGGCCGGCAGCGTGAGGCCCCCGCCGATCTCCGCCCGGATCTGACCGGCGAAATAGGGCGTGCCGCCGAGCTTCGCCAGGGCCGCCCCGGCGCGTTCGGGCGTAAGGGCCGCCGTTCGCGCGGCCTCGGGCTCGGGGCCCGTCGCGTTTACGGCGCGTTCGCCGTCGGAAAGCGTGAGCGTCGCGCGCTCCCCCGCGCTGAGGGTGAGCGCCATATCGAGCTTTACGCGGGGCGTTTCATTCCGGTAGATTTTTCTCAGCTCCGGCAGCACCCCCGCCGCGGCGGTCACATCCTCTTTGTTCCGCGTGCCGAACATCGAAAGATCCCGCTTTTCCGTCAGGTAGCCGTCCGTAAAGCCGCCGCGCGAAAAGACGCGCCTGAGCGTTTCGGTATCCGCCCGCTCCCCGGCAAGGGTATCGCGCACGGCCTTTACCGCCGCCGCCACGTATTCGGGCCGCTTCATCCGGCCCTCGATCTTCAGGCTGTCCGCGCCCGCGTCGGCAAGCGCTTTCAGGTGAGAGATGAGGCTCATATCCTTAAGCGAAAGAGCATGGGAACGCGCCCCCGCGCGCCAGTCGAGCCTGCAGGGCTGGGCGCACAGCCCCCGGTTGCCGCTGCGTTCGCCGAAGGCCTGCGAAAGATAGCACAGCCCCGAGGCGCTCATGCACTGCGCCCCGTGCACAAAGACCTCGATCTCAAGATCCGTGGAGGCCGCGATCCGCGCGATCTCTCTGAGCGAAAGCTCCCGCGCGAGCACAACGCGCCTGAACCCGAGCCGTTCCAGCGCGCGAACGCCCGAAACGTTATGCGCCGCCATCTGGGTGGAGGCGTGCAGGTCGAGCCCGGGGCAGCATTCGCGCACAAGGGAGACCAGCGACAGATCCTGCACGATCACGGCGTCGGCCCCGGCCCCGGCGACCAGGCGCAGCGTTTCGGTCAGCGCCGGGATCTCCCGGTCCGTTACCAGCGTATTGAGCGTGATATAGACGCGAACGCCCCGGATATGGCAGCGCCGCACCGCCGCAGGGAACGCCTCGCGGTCGAAATTGCCGGCGTTTCGCCGCGCGTTGAAATCGGGCGTGCCGAAGTACACCGCGTCCGCGCCCGCCGCCAGCGCGGCGGCAAGCTGCTCCTCCCCGCCCACAGGCGCGAGGATCTCAGGCCCATCCGGCATCGCGTTCACCTCCGAAATGCAAAGTCAATTTATTGTATCACACCGGGGCGAAAAAAGCGACAGGAAAATACCGAAATCTATTGCTTTTTTGACAGGCGTTTGCTATAATACGTTTATCAAAATATAGAACATTTGTTTTATCGATCGAAGAAAGGAACAGGATCTATGGCAGACGACAAAAAAAAGAACATCCCGGCGCCGATCCCCGTAACGGCGGAAGATAAAAAGAAGGCGCTCGAAACGGCGCTCACCCAGATCGAAAAGCAGTACGGCAAGGGCGCCATCATGCGCCTCGGCCAGTCGGGCACCCTGAACGTGGGCGCGATCTCCACCGGGAGCCTGATGCTGGACCTCGCGACCGGCATCGGCGGTCTGCCCAAGGGCCGTATCGTGGAGATCTACGGGCCCGAATCCAGCGGCAAAACGACCCTCGCCCTGCACGTGGTCGCCGAAGCGCAGAAGCAGGGCGGCGAAGCCGCCTTTATCGACGCGGAGCACGCGCTCGATCCCAAATACGCCGCGAACCTCGGCGTAGACGTGGACAGCCTTCTGGTCGCCCAGCCCGACAACGGCGAGCAGGCGCTTGAGATCGCGGAATACCTCACCCGCTCCGGCGCGCTGGACGTCATCGTGGTCGACTCCGTCGCGGCGCTGGTGCCGAAGGCGGAGATCGAGGGCGACATGGGCGACAGCCACGTGGGTCTGCACGCCCGTCTGATGAGCCAGGCGCTGCGCAAGCTCACCGGCGCGATCTCGCGCTCGAACTGCATCGTGATCTTCATCAACCAGCTGCGCGAAAAGGTGGGCGTGATGTACGGCAACCCCGAGGTCACCACCGGCGGCCGGGCGCTCAAGTTCTACGCCTCCATGCGCATCGACGTGCGCCGCATCGAGCAGCTCAAGGGCCCCGGCAACGAGTTCATCGGCTCGCGCACCCGCGCCAAGATCGTGAAAAACAAGGTGGCTCCCCCCTTCAAAGAGGCGGAATTCGACATTCTGTACGGCAAGGGCATCTCGCGCATCGGCGAGCTTGTGGACGTAGCGGTGGAGCTCGACATCATCCACAAGAGCGGCGCGTGGTTCTCTTACGGCGACCAGCGCCTCGGCCAGGGCCGCGACCGCGTAAAGCAGTATATTCAGGAAAACCCCGAATTCGCCGCCGAGGTGGAATCGAAGATCCGGATGAGCCCCCTCTTCGCTTCTCAGAACGCCGGCCCCGCCCCCGCGGAGGAGGACGCGTCTGCCCTGCCCGCCGATCCCGCGCCCGCGATCCCGGCGAACAACGGCAGAATGCCCAAGCTCAAGATCGACATCGCGGCGGACTGATATGGCGACCGTAACGACCACCGCCACAAAAAAAGGCAGGATCAACGTACTGGCAGACGGTGAATACCGATTCACCGTCTCCGCTTTCTTTTGGGCGAAAAGCGGGATCAGACAGGGCGGGGAGCTGACCGAAGAGGCGCTCTCGGAGCTGTGGGGGCATGCGGAGGAGGAAAAAGCCTACGACAAGGCGCTGAGACTCCTGGGACTGCGCGCCCACGGCGAAAAGGAGCTCTACCGCAAGCTCAGGCAGACCTGTTCCGCCGAAGCAAGCGCCGCGGCCCTCGCCCGCTGCCGCGAAAACGGTCTGACAGACGACGCCGCTTTCGCTGAAAGTCTGGCTGCGAGCCTCTTTGAACGCAAGGGTCTTTCGCCGGAGGGAATCGTTTCGGCGCTGCTCGGGCGCGGCGTTGACCGCGAGACCGCAAAAAACGCGGTTCAGACACTTAATATTAAAAAAAAAAGCGGTATAATTAAAATCAT
>CADBOC010000049.1 GCA_902796175.1 Oscillospiraceae bacterium
CCAGTATAAGCAAGCGTATAACGCGAACGCCATGGGCGGCTTCTACTACCTCGTCAACAAGGTCTTTGATTCGCTCACGAAGCTCCTTACAAAGGACGCCGACGGTACGCCGCTGCAGAAGGTGATCAACGTTCTGCCGAGACTCTTCTATTTCCTGCAGAGCGACGGCCTGAGCTCCCTGCTGCGCAACCTTCTGATGCCCATCTGGGTGCTGGTGGACGATATCCGTCCCATCGCGGACGTGAGCCTTGACGTCATCATCCATAACCTGCTGGCGAAGCTCCTGGGCGTGGATCTGACCGTCACCGGAAGCGACGACCAGAACGCGATCTCCGAGCTGATCAACGGCTTCCTGAGCATCTCCCCGATCCTTACGACCGAGATCCCGGATCCCGCGAAGCTCGTTCGGGCGATCGAGAGCGTAACGCTGCAGAAGCTGCGCCTGAAGGATATCGCCGAGGTGGCGGCAGAGTTCACCGGCATGGATCTGTATCCGCTGTTCTACGCCTTTGAGGGTATGTGCAACGGCTACACCCTGACGGACGGGACCCGCTACGGCGTAGTCACCTACCAGTCCGCTCACTACGATATCGAGCAATACAATTACAACGAAACGAAGAATTACGGCAAGACCTACACGCTGCAGTACGCCGGTCCCGATACCGTGACCGTAACGGTGTGCGCGATCCTCGATCTGCTGCGCTACCGCGACAACGCGAAGGCGCTCGATAACCTGATCGGCCTTACCCGCGAGCTGCTGCCCGGCGAAACGCAGGAGAGCTCTCTTACCGCCGCCGGCCTGCTGGAAGGCCTTGAGATCGTATTCGAAAAGCGCGGCAGCCTTACCTACCAGCACCCGAACTGGGATTACCTGCTGGAGGGCAAGGCCGTCAAGGGCCCCGACGGCAACGTGATCCTCTGGACCGAGAACACCGACTGGCGCACCCTGCTGCAGTACAGCGATCTCTCTTCGCTCGACCTGCACCATAAGCACGACGACGTGACGAAGCGCGCCCTTGCGTATAAGAGCGACTGGACGCGCGAAACGGCCGTGGGCATGGATACCATGTTCAAGACGGTGCTCGATTACGTGACGACCGCCTTCCTCGCGAAGAACGACGATTCCATCCAGAGCTTTGAGGACTTCGCCAACAACCTGATCAACGAAAAGCTGCTGGGCGCCGATACCCTCAAGCTCCTTGCGGGCTACATCGCGATGCTCTATAACTTCGTGCCCGCGTCGGTGGTGGGGGTCGTCGATAACCTGCTGCGCACCGATCTTACCGCGTGGAAGAACGCCGGCTATATCCGCCTCGGCGTAGAAGGCAGGCTTGCCGTTGACGACGACGGCAACTATATCCAGGCCCAGAACGAAGACGGCGAACCGCTGTTTGAAGCGGACGGCGAGACCCCCGTCTATGAGCTGGAGGACGTAAAGAAGTATTACGTCAACGAAGCCTACGACTGGTGGGCAACTACGGAGCAGGTGAAGCTCGACGATCAGGGGCAGCCCGTTCTCGACGATGAAGGCCAGCCTGTGAAGGAGAACGTGCCCGCGGGCGAAGGCTACGTCGATACGCGCGACGAGTTCTTTGCCGCCATTACCCAGCTCCTTACCCCGGTCTCCACGCTGCTCGGCTTCATCATGCTGGAGGACGGCTACAAGCTGTTCTACACGGCGGGCGATAATCTGAGTGTGGACGATTCCGATCATTCCGCGACCCACGACGTGGATCCCAGCGACGATACGGACGCCATCATTCTGGACGGCGCCGGCGCGTGGGGCAAGGGCTTTATCCCGTTGCTCGAAGCGCTGGGTATTGAAAAGATCCTGAACGCGAAGGGCAAGAGTCTCAGGAATTACGCGCCGAGCGTATACGCCACCGATACCGAGGGTGTGTACGACGACGAGCGCTTCACCGCCGACTTCATCTACGTGATCCGCACCTTTGCCGAAGGCGTCATCGCCGATCCCGTGAACTGGCTGCTGGATAACCTCGCGAACGTGATCTACTTCATCAACGCGCAGGGCATCACCACGGCTGTTAAGAACATCCTCGACTCGCTGCAGACGGTGCTCGATACCATCAACACGCAGCTTGAGGCGGACTCCCGCATTTCTACCCAGAACCTGGCGGGTCTGAACCTTTCGAACCTCTCGCTTGCCGGCATCTTCAAGCTGATCGAACGCTTTACGGGCTGGACAGACGACGAGGGCGTACACCACACAGGCCTTCATGTGAGCGACGAGCTCCTTGAATACATCCGCGGCCTGTACATCGGCCAGCTTCGTCACTTCAACAGCGCGAACGGCTACGTCGCCGGCACCGCATCGCAGGATGAGATCCTCGGCGTGGACGCGTTCCGCATGGAGACAGTAAAGCCTGCCGACTGGAACGACGCGATCGACGGTACCTGGCCCGGAGACGCGGAGGACCGTGCCGACCTCATTACCGTTTTCCTTTCTCTGATCCTTGAGGTCGCGGAAGACAGCGGTCGCTTCGTGGATCCCGATAACAATTACGATTATTCGGATTACGACAACCCGGCCGTGATAGACCACCTTGCCGGAACCGACGGTATGGTCGCCGAGATCATTCACGCCATCCGCACCCCGCTCGATCTCGTCTACAAAGAGATCAACTGGAACTACTTCGACAAGACCGTGAACCTTGCCGATACCGATTCCGAGGGCCGCGTGCTGAACGTGGAAGGCTACCTCTTCCAGTACCTGAACTACACCACGCAGTGGACCTACACCAAGGCCTCCGCCACCGCGCAGAGCCTTGAGAGCATGGTGCTGTCCATCCTCGGCATGGTGGATAAGGATAAGTTCGGCGACATGACGAGCCTCGGCGAGCTGCTGACCATCGATCAGTTCTATTCCGGCGAATACCTGCAGAAGCTGCTCGACCTGCTCTCCGGCTTCCTCTACGGCGAGAAGGCCGTGGTGCCTGTAGAGCTGCTCAACGTCGCCGGCGCGCTGCTGGGCGCGGAGCTCACCGAGTGGAACGGCAACTACGCGTTCGGCAATGCCGAAGACTTTGAAAACGTCGCGACCGAGACCGACGAGACCGGCATGGAATACGCCATGCTGCCCGTGATGGCTCAGGCCAAAGACGGCGAGGGCAACCCGCTGTTCGAGGAAGACGGCACCACGCCCGTTATGGTCGACACCGGCGACACGATCAAGACCTATAAGGTCGCGGACCGCGATTCCTTTGTCGCCGGCGCCACCCTGCTGCTGAAGCCCGCCTACCGTCTGCTCGGCTGGCTGCTCTTCGGCGAGGATTACGGCTTCTTCACCGGCAACACCGCCTCCTCCGAAAACGACATTCTGATCAACGTGCCCGGCTCCGACGGGTATTCCGAAGGCCTTGTGCTTCTGCTTGAGGCGCTCGGCTGCACCGGCCTGAAGTTCAAGGGCGCGTACAGAGACGACAGCGGCAAGCTCGACATCGGCGCGTTCGTCAGCGACCTGCTCACGAGCGTATGCGACCGTGTGGAGGAGATCCTGGCGGATCCCGTAAACGAGGTCGTAAATCTGATCCCCGAGCTCATCTACTTCATCAACGCCGGCGGTCTGCAGACCGTGGTGCTCAACCTCCTTGCGGGCCCCATCGCCCTTGTTAACCAGATCGACGCGCTTCGCGGCATCGGCGGCGACGGCGACGGCGACGTGGTGAGCGACGAGGATAAGACCGTGGTGGATCAGCTCCTCACGAACGTGCTCAACTCCGCCCTGAAGGATCTGCTCGGCGACCGCGACATCGATTTCTCGATGGACGACATCAACCTGCAGTTCATCTTTGAGATCGCGGAAGCCCTTACGGGCCTTGAGATCACCGACGTGGTCGGCAACAAGCTCGGCCTCTTCCGCATGGGCGACCTGGTCCGCTACCAGTCCATGGGCGGCGAGAACGGCAGAACGGCTTACCGCATGCAGTTCTCCTCCACCGAGGATTTCGCCGACTTTATCACCATTCTGCTCTCCTTCGTGCTCGATACGCTGCTCTACGCGGACGAGGCGAACAGCATCGACAACGCGGCGGCGCTGGCGGATCTGATCGGCAAGGACAACGAGCAGACCAGGGCGATCGTGGAAGCGATCGTGAAGTTCCTGCGCGAGGGCTTTACGGTAGAGGACGTCAAGAACATCGACTGGCTCTACTTTGACGCGGACGCCTCCCTCTACAACCCCGACGGCACTCTGAAGGAGGATCCGCCGGAGATCACCGAGGAGACGGAGGTCCATCTGCCCGAACGCACCATCAACTACCTCACCTATTATTCCGACTGGTCCGAGGACCTGGCGCACTACATCTATGACAACCGGAACAAGCTTATCAACTCGGTCCTGAAGCTCGTCAACGCCGAGGATACCGAGATCCTGGGCATCAAGCTCGGCGAGATCTTCAACGACGGCGCGGCGGCGGATCTGCTCGATAAGCTCTACACCGGCGAAAACCTGAACACCATCCTGAACGCCATCACAGGCCTCACCGACAAGGTGCCGGACGCCCTCTTCGATCTGCTGAACATCATTCTGGATATCGACCTCTCCTCGTACAAGACGATGGAGGAGTTCCCGGAAGGCCCCATGACGGAGACTGCGTTCATCGACGGCCTTGTCACCATCGTATCGCCTCTGAGCACCGTGCTCGACTGGCTGCTCTTCGGTGAGAACAAGGGCCTGCAGTACTTTGACAAGATCTATTACGATGAGAACGGCAACGTCGTGACCGACGAAGAGGGCAACACCGTGGTCGACGTTCTGCTGACCATCGACGGCTCGAACGGCTACGATTACGGCCTTGTGCCGATCCTTGAGATGCTCGGCATGAACCCGCCCGCCTCCGACGCCGGCTCCACCACCGCCAACATGCTCAAGCCCCTGCTTACGAGCCTTGTGACGCGTGTGAAGGAGATCCTTACGAACCCGGTCGACGAGCTGCTGGATCTCATCCCGAACCTGCTGTACTTCATCAACTCCAAGGGTCTGATCGCGAGCGTGTTCAACCTTCTGGCAGGGCCGATGGCGCTGCTTGAGCAGGTGAACAACGCGCTCGATCCCGACGGCGAGCATCCCGAAAAGCGCGTTGGTATCAACACGCTGCTCCAGAGCCTGGATCTCGGCCTTGATGAGAACTTCGATCTGATGAGCCTTGACCTCAAGGCCGTGTTCGGTCTGCTGCAGAGTATCCTCGGCATTCAGATCATGGGCGACAAGGGCTTTGTGTCCGAAGAAAAGATCGAGAACTTCTACTTCGGCACCGTGGAGCTCAGCCGCTCCGCCAACGGCAAGGTCCGCGGCCGGATGGTCTATACCGATGAGGAAGACCAGGCGGATATGCTCACGATCATCGTGAACTTCGCCATTGAGCTTGCCCTTCACACCTGGGAGGAGACCGATCCCGAGACCGGCGAGACCGTAAAGCGTTCGAACGCCGAAGCGCTCGAGGCCGCGCTCAAGCTGGAGCCCGGCACGATCAGCGGCATCATCGAAGCGATCTCGACCCTCGGTACGAAGGCGCTGCCCGGCGACTATCACTGGGGCTACTTCAACGAGACCTCTGACAGCGATCCTGTCCCCGGGGGCGGCTATACCGAATCCTTCATCACCCGCACCGCGAACAACCAGTTCGAGATGTATCTGACCTACGCCGACGGCCAGCTCTGGAAGCAGACCACGGCGAACAACCTCTACGACAACCTCGGCTCCATCATCGACACCGTGATCGGCATGACCGCGAAGGACGACGACGCGGCGCACACGCTGCACGAGCTGATCGCAGGCTCCTTCAACCTGTACACGGGCAAGAACCTGCAGACGATCATGGACCTGATCCAGAACGTCTACGAATCGGATTTCGCCGATCTGCTCGGGCTCTTAGGCCTTGTGCTCGGCGCCGACCTCACGAGATGGAAAGACCTCAGGTTCTACGAAGAGGACGCAGAGGGCAACGTGATCTACGACCCGATCGTCGATAAAGATACCTTCCGCGTTGCGCTTATTGAGATCCTCAAGCCCATTTACCCGGTGCTTGACTGGCTGCTCTTCGGCAGAGATTACGCGTTCTTCGTATCCGATAAGGACGGCAACATCGTGCACGACGCCAGAGGCAACAAAGAGCTGCTCAAGATCGCGGGCTCCAACGGCTACGCCTACGCGCTTGTACCGCTGCTGACGGTTCTGGGCGTCAAGGGTCTGCCTGAGTGCACCGTGGGTCAGACCACTTGCGGCACGCCCGTCGGTGAACGCACCTTCTTCGACTGCGTCGTGGAAGCGCTTCTCAACCGTGTGGATGAGATCCTGAACGACCCGGTCAATGAAGCCTTCGCGCTGCTGCCGCAGCTGCTCTACTTCATCAACGCCAACGGTCTCGCGACCGTCGTGCAGAACCTGCTCGGCAGCGTGATGAACGCCGGCAACCTGCTGGTTGAAAAGGGCGTCATCAAGCTTGAGGGCGGCGAGACGATCGCCGACTTCATCGCCGACAAGGCCGGTATCAACATCGCGAACCTTGACCTTGAAGGCATCTTCGCCTTCGTTGAAACGCTCGACGCGCTTCACGGCCTGAAGCTCAACGAGGTCTTCACCCGCGATTTCGACGGCGACGGCGTGGCGGAGAACATCCTTGAGTACTTCTACGCCGGCGCGGGCGCCGAGCGTGTGGAGACGAGCGTGAAGAACGCGGACGGCTCCCGCTACGCGATCTATAAGCTCCGCATCGCCGACGGCAGCCAGGGCGATATCATCACCCTGCTGTTCAGCATCGTGCTTGAGATCCTCTTCTGGCAGGGCAACGAGGACGCGCTCACGGCGCTCATCAACGGCTTTATCGATCAGGATCCCGACGACGGCGAGGATGCCTTCACGAAGGACGCCTTCATCGCCATCAAGGCCCTGCTGCAGGACGGCGCCGATCCCGCCGAGATGCAGACCATGGATTGGGTCTACTTCAACAGCTACGAAAGCGACGAGGCGCGTCAGGCCGCCATCATGGCGGTGCTCAGCGCCCGCGTCAACGAGCTGCCCGCGCTGCCCGAGCGCACGAGCAACTATCTGGTTTACGCCGCGAACAACAATCCCGCCATGCGCAACCTCTGGAGCGAAGACGTTGTCAGCTACGTGGACGCGAACCTGACCGACATCGTCAACAAGGTCATCGGCCTTGTGACGGGCGGCGACTTTGACAACCTCAACGATTTCATCCGCTCCAAGCTCGATCTCTTCACCCAGGATACGGCGGATATGATCGTGAACGCGCTGGTGAACGCGCTCTCGAGCCTTGACGAGGCCCTGCTCAATACCGCGGGCAGCCTGCTCGGCATCGAGGAGCTCGGCAGCCTCAAGACCGCGAAGGCGGAGAACGTAACGGATAAGGCGAGCTTCGTCAATGAGCTCAGCCGCATCCTGCAGCCCGCCGAGCCGCTGCTCAAGTGGCTGCTCTTCGGCGGCGACTTCCGCTTCTTTACCAAGCTCGAGACAGGCGAACCCGCCATGCTCTCCATCAAGGGCGGCAAGGGCTACAAGTACGGCCTTGCGCCGATCCTCGACGCCCTCGGCGTTGCGACGGCGGTCAATGAGGATTCCATCCTTCACGACATCCTCGCGAACGTCGCCGACCGCGTGGAGGAGATCCTCGCGAACCCGATCGACGAGGTCCTGAACCTTCTGCCCGAGCTCATCTACTTCATCAACGCCAACGGCCTCGGCACGGCTGTGATGAACCTGCTCAGCCCCGTCAACTCCCTGATCATGGCCGCCGGCAAGGCGATGCACAACGAAGACCTTGAGAAGAAGGGGCTCGCGAGCCTGATCACCGCGATCGACCTGCAGCACCTTGACCTCAACACCGTGTTCGGCCTTCTGAAGGACGCGACCGGCATCGTCCTCTCCGACGATATCGGCGAGCCCATCGGCAAGTATCTCGCCACCTTCTACTTCGGCAGACTGGATTACGTGACGATCTACGACGATCCCGCTGAGGATCAGCCCGATCTCAACGGCTTCCACATGGTCTACTCCGAAGACGACACCCGCTACGACATGATCACCATTCTGGTGGCGCTGGTGCTCGACGCCGTTACCTACGCCGGCAACGAAGAGGCCATCGTAGAGCTGCTGAAGAACATCGACGAAGACAACGCCCAGGGCATCTACAACGCGATCATGGCGTTCCTGACGCATCATGAGGTTCAGGTGCCGATGGTGCCCTACCGCTGGATCCTCACCGAATACGCGACCGATTCCGCGGACGCCTCCAAGCGCGGCAAGATCCTTGTTCCCGCCGGCAGCTGGGACGGCTCCACCACGAGCTTCTTCGGCGAGCAGATCTACGGCCCGCTCTACACCAGAGCGATGGGCGAGTACATCACCAAGTACTTCGCGCTCTTCGTCAACACCTGGATCACCCTGCTCGGCATCGAAGACGGCAAGGGCGGCACCTACCGCAGCCTTGACGACCTGCTGAACGGTCTGATCGGTACCTCGATCTACAAAGAGAGCCTGCTTGAGAGCATTGCGAACGGCATTTCCGGCGCGATCGACAACCTCAAGGAGATGCTCGGCGAAGAGATGTTCGTGTACATCTGCGACGTGCTCGAGAAATCCCTCGGCGTTGACGTAACAAAGCTTACGCAGTTCGATCCGCAGCCCTTCGAGGACGGCGACCGCGACGCGTTCGTCGACCAGCTCTGCGAGATGGCGAGCCTTGTGGCGCCCATCCTCCGCTTCCTGCTCACGGGCCAGTCGATCTCCCTGTTCACCGACAGAAACGGCAAGGATTACATCGTGATCGAAGGCGCCAAAGCCTACAAGGACAGCATCATCCCGATCCTTGAAGCGCTGCACGCGCCCGCCTCTTCCATCAAGACGCAGGAGGAATACGAAGCCCTCACCGCGAACGACGACGCGGCGATGCTCAAGCTCATCGTCAACCCGATCCTTGACCGTGTTGACGAGATCCTGGCGGATCCGCTGAATCAGGTGTTCGATATCCTGCCCGGCGTCGCCTACTTCATCAACTCCAAGGGCCTTGATTCCGCGTTCAAGAACGTGCTCAACGCCGTTTATAAGGTTCTCTACACCATCGATCCGCTGATCGCGAACGTAGAGAAGCTCCACAAGAACGGCGAAGTCAGCCTCTACCCGCTGCTGGGCGAGGATTTCGATCTCGAAACGCTCGACTTCTCCTCCATTGCGGATCTGCTCCTCGGTCTTGTGAACAACCTGGTCGATTCCACCGGCCTTGAGCTGACCGGCATCCTTGACAACGCGATCTATGAGCTCACCGTGGGCGTTGTGACCCCGTTCCAGAGCAAGCGCGGCGTAAAGGATTATACGGTGCGCTACGCGGGCGCAGCCTCCGGTTCCTCCGGCGCGGTCGGCGACAAGGCGGATCTCGCGACCGTCGTGCTTCGTCTGGTGCTGAACTTCATCAGCAAGCCTGAGAACGTTACGGCGCTGGAAGCGCTGCTCAAAGACAGCCTCAACGAAGAGGGCTATAAGTTCGTGTGCAGCCTGCTTGAGAGCTTCCAGCAGTTTGCGGCGAGCGAGGGCGGCATGGATGAGATCATGTACACGGTGTACTACATCTTCTTCCTGGCGCTGAACGTGGGCGTCGCGACGAACAACGGCCTGGCCGAGTTCAACTACAACTACTCCTTCATGAACAAGCTCTTCGCGGGCAGCAACATCGGCTTCATCCAGCAGATGGCGAAATCCTTCGGCTGGCTGCTCGATAAGAACACGCCCGACGTCGTAACGCACGACGAGGCGGTGCCGAACGGATTCATCCGCTTCTTCCGCTCCATCATCGACTTCTTCAAGAAGATCGGCGAGTTCTTCAAGAGCCTGTTCGGAGGCAGGTAACAGATCTCAGCCCCTCAGCACGCCGCAGTTTTCCGCTGCGGCGTACGCCCGGGGGCGCGGCAGAAACCCATAGCAAAGAAACGGGGGACCCCGGACGCTGTATCGTTCGGAGTTCCCCGTTTTTTTTGTCTTTGTTCAAAAAGATTAATAAATTGTTACAAGTCGTTCATAAACCTTTTCAGGAGACACGGAATATGCTACAATATGCTGACAAAAAATGCTTGGAAACGACATGGAGTGAAAGATGCGTACGAATAAAGCTATCGTTTTTGCGGCTGCGGCCGTCGGTGTGCTGGTCGGCGATCTGTTTTATCTGCTGATCAGCAGAAAGAAACAGAATCCGACCAACTTTCAGCGATTTCTGCTGGGTACCGGCTTCGTTTACATGATCGCGGTTCTGACCGAGACGGTAAAGTTCTTTCTGGATTATTACGTCGCGGGGTTCGCGCTGCAGGGCTACCGCCTGCAGCCCAACCGGGAAGGGATCTTTTACAGGCTGTTCGGCGACGGCGCCGGCAACGCGTATCAGTATCCGCTGTATGAACTCGATCACAATTTCATCGCCGTGATCCTTGGCGGCGCGGTCGGCGGCGCGGCGCTTCTCGCCCTGCTGCAGATCATGAGCAGATCGAACGGGGACGACCGCGGGCTGTTTTACGGCGCAAAACGGGATAAGATCGGGTTTGCCGCCTACGCGCAGCGCGAGTACCAGGCCTTTACCTCGCAGGTCGGGTATCCGGAATATTTTTTCTGGTGGGCGATCCGCATCGCCATGGCGGGGGCGATCGTCTACCGGCTGCGGAAGCAGGATTGGGATATCAACATCACGATCATGTGCGTCAACCTGGGGCTCACGTTTCTCATCGCGCCGGTGCGGGCTCTGTTTTTCAAAAAACTGTTCTTCGGCTGCGTCCCGTACCGGGTGCAGACCTACATCGACGTGTTCATTTTCGTCGGTTCCTTTCTCGGGCACGGCTGCGGTCTCGCGGGAACGGATTTCGATAAGGCGATGCACGTCGTCTCGGGCGGGCTTTGCGTGCTGATCGGCTATGAGCTGCTGCGCGGCACACGGGAAGGCGCTTCGCTCAACAAGCGCACGGTCGTCGCGGGCAGCGCGGGGTTTTCCACCGTCGTGATCGTGGTATGGGAAGTGTTTGAGTTTTTCAGCGACTTTTTTATGAAGGATTCTTATAACCAGAACCCGCTGTACGATCCCTCGCCCGACCTGTTCTTTTTCAGGATCTTCGGACGCGGCGCGGATAATCCGGGCCAGACGGCGGTGCTCGATACCGGTATAGATATCGTATGCGCGCTGTTCGGCTGCGCCGTCTGCGTGCTGGCGCTTGCCGTTTATCTGCGCGCCGCACAAAAACGATCCGAAACCGGCCGCCCGGTCCCGCAGAAAGCAAGGCGGGCGGAGACCGCGAAATCTGCGAGATAATATGGGACAATGCAAGAAAAAGACTTGCATTCAATTCAAAAATAGTATATAATTACAATGAATATACGGGGGATTGCGGCGAGATCCGGTCTTTTGTACAGCATTGTCTTGGCGCCCGCGGGGCGCAGGGGAGAATAGGGGGAGCACTTTCTTGAGCGGAGATCTGCATTGCCATACGCGACTTTCAAACGGCAGTATGGGGATAGAGGATATTATTACACTTGCCAAAAACAAAGGCGTTGATGTGCTGGCGATCACAGATCACGACTGTCAGGCGGCGAACGAGCGCGCGCGGATCCTGGGCGAACGGTTTTCTGTTCGTGTGATCCCCGGCGCCGAAATCTCGGCCCTTGACGAAGAGACGGGGCGCGTTGTACACTTGCTTTGCTACAACCCGTCGTGCCCCGACCGACTCGAGGAGCTCTGCAAACAGAACCTTGCCGCGGCCAAACGCAGCGCGCAGCTCGTTGTGATGAAGGTGGCAAAGCTTTTCTCTATCCCGCCGGAGATCATCCGGCGCTGCGGTCAGGGGGCGACAAACCTTTATAAGCAGCACATCATGCACGCGCTGATGGAGTGCGGCGTAACGGATTCCATTTACTCCGATCTGCACGACAGACTCTTTTCGGAGCAGAGCTCTGAAAACATTCTTGTAACGCCTTCTTACGCGCCGGTGAAAACCGTGCTTGATAACATCCGCGCGGCGGACGGCATTTCGGTGCTGGCGCATCCGCTGCTCTATCGGGACGATACGCTGCTCGACCGCATGATCGCCACGGGCGTTGACGGCGTGGAGGTATGGCATCCTTCGGCGGACGCCGCTCAGAGCGAGCGCCTGCTGCAAAAGACGCGCGGGGCGGGGCTGCTTGCCGTCGGCGGCAGCGATTTTCACGGGATGTACAACAAAACGCCTCTGCAGCCCGGCGATTACACAACGCCGGAGGTTTACCTGAACGAATTCCTGAATTTCAAAAACAAGCGCCGTCGGCAGCAGAAAAAAGAGGCGGAGCTCGGCGCGGACTCACCGCGCAGATAAGAAAACCGGACTGTGAAAGACGGCGCGGGCCGCTTGAGCTCACTGTCTTCCGGTCATTATGAAAGGGGGCCGATCCCTGTGGCGCAGACTTTCGACGACAGCGATATGAAGATCGTGGGGGCGCCCGCGCCCGCCGCGGCCCGGGCCTCGTCCGGCGAAACGGCCGCGTTCCTCGCGGAGCTCGGCCGGCAGCATTTCAACGGCAACTACGCAAAGGCAAAGGAGCTGGGCTCCAACATCGTGAGCGTGTTCTCATACCGCTCCCCGCCTGAGGAGCTGGTCGAAACGATCCGTTCGTTCGGCGTGCCGGTCGACGACGCGGTGCTCGAACAGGCTAAGATCCTCGCCGTGTTTTCGGCGGAGGACTGCCTGAACCGCTATCTGCCCTCCAGCCAGCTTTCGGGCGTGGCGCTGGGCGAGATGTATGAGGTGCTGCAGCGTATTCTGCCCGCTTTTTACGAAACCCTTTCGCACTCGACGGCGTTTTCGTTCTATTACCTCGCGATCAAAACGCCGGGCGACGTACCAGCCGCGATCGGCCGGCAGTTCGCGGCGCTCTGCAAGCAGGGCGACGACGAGCGCTATGCGCGCTTGGGCGAAGCGCTGCACAGCAGCAACAAAGCGGTATACAAACGCGCGATCAGCGGCTTTGCGTTCGTGTGATAAAAAACAGATAACAGTACAGAAAAAAGCTTGACAACCCCCAAAAAGTATGATATATTTATCATACCTCTTTGAGGGTTCTTTTTTTGTGCCCTGATCCCGTGTAAATCCGTATGCGCGGCGAAAAAAGAGGGAGGCTCATAAAATTGGAGGTGCCGTTATGAGAGTGAAGATCACCCTTGCCTGCACGGAGTGCAAACAGAGAAACTACAACACCATGAAGAACAAAAAGAACACCCCGGACAGACTCGAGATGAACAAGTACTGCAGATTCTGCAGAAAGCACACCCTTCACAGAGAAACCAAGTGACGGTCGCTGTTTTGTGCGCAACTTTATGAAAGGATGGATCCGAAATGGCAGACAAAACCACCGATAAGGATGCGGTGAAGGCTGCGAAGGAAGCGGAAAAAGCCGCGCAGAAGGCAAAGCAGGAACGCATCAAGCAGAGCAAACCCAAAAAGGAAGGCAGCGTCGTTTCCCGCGCGGGCGGTTCGATCAAAAAGTTCTGGAAGGATTTTGTCGGAACCTGCAAAAAGATCGTATGGCCTACCGGCAAGCAGGTCGTTAAATCCAGCCTTGTGGTGCTTGCGACGATCCTTGTGATCGGCCTGGTGATCTTCGGCATCGACCGGGGCCTGCTGGCGCTCTATAACGTCGGCCGCGATCAGATGCAGGAGCTCGGCGCGAAGCACAAGGCTGAGATCAGCGAAACGCTGGAGACGACTGAAGCGCCCGCCGACGACGCCGCGGAGCCCGAGACCGAAGACGCCGAAACCACAGACGACGGCGAAGAAGAGACGACCGAAGAGGCCTCTTCCGAAGAAGCGACCGAAGCCTCCACAGAGGCCGCCTCTGCCGAAACCACGACCGAAACCGCCGCCGAAACGGCGACCGCAGCAGCGAATTGATCCGAACGCGAACAAGGGGGACAAACCATGGCAGAAGAGTATAAGTGGTACGTTGTACACACTTATTCCGGTTATGAGAACAAGGTCGCGGACAACATCCGTAAGGTCGTTGAAAACCGCAATCTGCATAAACAGATCCTGGAGGTTTGCGTCCCTACCGAAACCGTGACAGAGATCCGGGATGATAAAAAGCATGAATTTCAGCGCAAGATCTTCCCGGGCTATGTTCTGGTAAAGCTTGCCGTCTCTTACAACGAGAAGGCCGGCGAAAAGCGCATGACAGACGAGATCTGGTACATCATCCGCAACACCCGCGGCGTAACGGGCTTTGTGGGGCCGGACGGCCGTCCCGTTCCGCTGACGGAAGAAGACGTGATCCGTCTGGGCGTTGAAAAGCGCGTTGTTACGGTGGATTACGAGGTGGGCGACCACGTTGTGATCCTCGGCACGTCGCTGGACGGCTACCCCGCCGTTGTGGATAAGATCGATCTCGAGAACGACACCGTTACGGTGATCATTTCCATGATGGGGCGCGAGACCCCCATGGAGCTCGGCCTTGATCAGGTCGAGCGCGAGCTGGATTGACCCCGGCTCAACCCTGAACATCCGGTATTCCTGCCGCGGCAGAAAGGCAGCCGCGGTCAGACAGGCGCTTTGCGCGCTGTGGGAGGGGGTAAATCTGACTGCCCCCGCCACTACCACATTTTTTTGGAGGTGCAAGAACATGGCACAAAAAGTAGTAGGCCTTATCAAATTGCAGATCCCTGCCGGCAAGGCAACTCCCTCGCCCCCTGTCGGCCCCGCGCTCGGTCAGCACGGCGTGAACATCATGCAGTTCACCAAAGAGTTCAATGAGCGCACGAAGAACGACGTGGGTCTGATCATCCCCGTGGTGATCACCGTTTTTTCAGACCGCACGTTCTCCTTTATCACCAAAACCCCGCCCGCTGCCGTTCTGATCAAGAAGGCCTGCGGCATCGAGACCGCCTCCGGCGTACCGAACAAGAATAAGGTCGCGAGCCTTACCAAGGAGCAGGTCAGAAAGATCGCCGAACAGAAAATGCCCGATCTCAACGCTTCCGACATCGATTCCGCCATGAGCATGATCGCCGGAACCGCGCGCAGCATGGGCATTACCATCGCAGACTGAGCGGGAGGTACAAGAGGATGAAACACGGTAAGAAATATGTTGAGAGCGCAAAGCTCGTGGAGCGCGCAAAGCTTTACGACGCCACCGAGGCGCTCGACCTTGTCGTAAGAACCGCCAAGGCGAAGTTCGATGAGACCGTTGAAGTGCATGTGCGTTTGGGCGTAGACTCCCGTCACGCCGATCAGCAGGTGCGCGGCGCGGTCATGCTGCCCAACGGCACCGGCAAAAAGGTGCGCGTCGCCGTATTCGCCAAAGGCCCCGAGGCTGACGCCGCCGCGGCCGCAGGCGCCGATATTGTAGGCGCTGAGGACCTCGTCGCCCGCATTCAGGGCGAGGGCTTTATGGATTTCGACGTGGCGATCGCCGCTCCCAACATGATGGGTCTCGTCGGCCGTCTCGGTAAGATCCTGGGTCCCCGCGGTCTTATGCCCAGCCCCAAGGCCGGCACCGTTACACCTGACGTAGCCAGAGCTGTGAACGAAGCCAAGGCCGGTAAGATCGAGTACCGTCTCGATAAGACCAACATCATCCACTGCCCCATCGGCAAGGCCAGCTTCGGCGTGGATAAGCTCTATGAGAACTACGCCACTCTGATGGACGCCATCATCAAGGCGAAGCCCGCCGCCGCGAAGGGCCAGTATATCCGCTCCTGCGTGGTTGCCGCCACCATGGGCGTGGGCGTTAAGATCAACCCCAACCGCGTGCTGAACACCGCGGAATAAAGCGGGATCAGGGCTTGACAAACGCTTAAAACTGTGATATTATAATCAAGCTGTTCCAAAGACAGCAGGTGCAAGTGATTGCGTAAAGGTTTCGCCGCCTGCCGAGGGATGGGTGTATAAACGTCATGTATTATGCCCTTCTGTCGGTTTCGGCGGAGGGGCTTATATATTGAAAGGCAGGTGAAATCATTTTGCCAAGCGCAATGGTTTTAGAACAGAAAAAGGCTCAGGTCGAAGCGCTGAGGACCCGTATCGAGGGCGCCGTAGCAGGCGTTGTCGTAGATTATAAGGGTACCACGGTCGAAGACGATACCAAGCTGCGTA
The DNA here is from genome assembly GCA_902796175.1 of Oscillospiraceae bacterium. GTDB lineage: Bacteria > Bacillota > Clostridia > Oscillospirales > Acutalibacteraceae > RUG806. The sequence goes on from CADBOC010000049.1 coordinate 16,123, forward strand.
AAGAGCTGCGCGAAGCGGGCGTTCAGTATACGGTCTCCAAGAATACGCTGATCCGTCTTGCCGTCGCCGGTACGCCGCTTGCAGCGATGGATGATCAGCTCAACGGCACGACCGCCATCGCCACGAGCGCCGAAGATTACGTCGCCGCCGCCAAGATCCTTGCCAAGTTCGCCGAAGGTCACGAGAACTTTACCCTGAAGGCCGGCTTCCTCGACGGGGAGCTTATCTCCATGGAAAAGCTGATGGATCTCGCGAAGCTGCCCGGCAAAGAGCAGCTGCTTGCAAGCGTATGCATGGTGTTCCAGGCGCCGATGGCGAGCTTTGCGCGCGTCATCCAGGCCATCGTTGACAAACAGAACGAAGGCGAGTCCGCAGAAGCTCCCGCGGAAGAAGCCGCAGCCGAATGATCCGGCATAAGATCAATTTTCAAACCAACCGAAATCTAAAATAATTTGGAGGATAATCATTATGGCATCCGAGAAAATCACCGCGATCGTTGATCAGGTTGCTGAGCTCTCCGTTCTTGAGCTGAGCGAGCTGGTACATGAAGTTGAAGAGCGCTTCGGCGTGAGCGCCGCTGCCGCCGTCGCCGTCGCCGCTCCCACCGAGGCTGCCGCCGCCGTGGAAGAGAAGACCGAGTTTGACGTGGTTCTGGAAGGCTTCGACGCCGCTTCCAAGATCAAGGTCATCAAGGAAGTCCGCGCTCTGACCGGTCTGGGCCTGAGCGAAGCGAAGGCCGCCGTTGAAGGCGCTCCCACCACCCTGAAAGAGGGCCTGAGCAAGGAAGACGCCGAGGCCGCCAAGGCGAAGATCGAAGAGGCCGGCGGTAAGGTCGCCCTGAAATAAGACCTGTTTTTTCGATGGATCCCGAGCCGGGAAGGCGTATTCCGCCCGCCCCGGCTTTTTTTGTTTGCCGCGCGTTGGAAGTCAGAGGTTTGAAATGAGAAATGTCGAGCTTACCACCGCAGCGCGGCACGCCTGTGCCGCAACCGATCGTAAAGTTACATCCGGGAAACGCCAAAAGGTTTGTGAAAGTCGATGGCTTTGAAACAGTTGTTTGTGTCTCCGGCGGCACGGGTGTGCCGACCTCTCCAAATCCGGATTTGTCGATGTGTTCCATGAGGCAGAAAGCTGCCGTCCCGGTAGCGCGGCTGCCCTCAGCCGCCCCGGCGAAGCCG
>CADBOC010000050.1 GCA_902796175.1 Oscillospiraceae bacterium
AGAGCTGCACCAGCGCGTTGGTGCCGTCCACCTCCAGCACGCGGCAGCGGCGGGTCTCGCCGTTTTGCAGCTCGATCTCGCCGAGCTCCTCGTACCGGACGCCGTGTACGTCGCTGACAAGCAGCAGCGGTCCCGCTACCTCCTGCAGCGTTCTGTATTCCATCGGCATCAGAAATCCTCCTTTTCTTGGGCGGCGGCCGCGGTCTCACTCTGCAGCAGCGCCGAAACGCGTTCATATTCCGCCTGCGCCTTCGCTTCTTCCACATACTTCATTCTGCCGATATCCTCTCTGCAGGGCAGGCCCGCAAGCCGTTCGATATCGGCGCCGAGCGCCAGCGCGTCGTTCGCCTGATCGTAATACTGCAGCACGAGCTTCATCATCAGGTACTGCTTTTTGAGCGAGGTATAGGTATCCACCTCGTGGAACGCGAGCTGATGCAGGAAGTCTTCGCGGATGGAGCGGGCGGCTTCCATTTTCAGACGGTCGCCGGGGGAGAGCGCGTCCATACCGACGAGCTTTACGATCTCCTCCAGACTCGCCTCTTCGCTGAGCAGCGACATCAGCCTGCCGCGCAGCGCCATCCAGTCCTCCGCCACGGTCTCGTTGAACCAACGGCCGAGGGAATCGGTATACAGAGAATAGGAGGTCAGCCAGTTGATGGCCGGAAAATGCCGCTTGTACGCGAGGGCGCTGTCAAGCCCCCAGAACACCTTTACGATGCGCAGGGTCGCCTGCGAGACGGGCTCCGAGATATCGCCGCCGGGGGGCGATACCGCGCCGATGACCGAAAGGCTGCCCTCGCGCCCCTCCTGCCCCAGGCACTGTACGCGGCCGGCGCGCTCGTAGAACTGCGCGAGGCGCGAGCCGAGGTAGGCGGGGTAGCCCTCTTCGCCGGGCATCTCTTCAAGACGGCCGCTCATCTCGCGCAGCGCCTCCGCCCAGCGGGAGGTGGAATCCGCCATCAGTGCGACGGAGTAGCCCATGTCGCGGAAGTATTCCGCGATCGTGATGCCGGTGTAGATGCTCGCCTCGCGCGCCGCCACGGGCATATCGGAGGTGTTCGCGATCAGGACCGTGCGCTGCATCAGGCTTTCGCCGGTAGTCGGGTCGATCAGCTCGGGAAACTCGCCGAGCACATCGGTCATCTCGTTGCCGCGTTCGCCGCAGCCGATGTAGACCACGATATCCGCCGCCGCCCACTTGGCGAGCTGGTGCTGCGTAACGGTCTTGCCCGAGCCGAAGGGGCCGGGGATCGCCGCGACGCCGCCCTTTGCGATCGGGAACAGCGTATCGATGACGCGCTGCCCCGTGACAAGGGGCATTTCGGGCGGCCGCTTTTCGCGGTAGGGTCTGCCGCGGCGCACCGGCCAGCGCTGCATGAGCGTGAGCGGGCGCGTTTTGCCGGCGGCGTCCTTTACCGCGCCGATCTCATCCGTTACGGTATACTCGCCGCCCTTGAGCGTTTCGACCGTGCCCGAGACGCCGTAAGGGACCATGATCTTATGCTTTACGACCTTCGTCTCCTGCACATAGCCGAGCACGTCGCCGGCCTCCACGCGGTCCCCCGCTTTCGCTGTGGGGACGAAGGTCCACTTTTTTTCGCGGTCGAGCGACGGGACCTCGATGCCGCGCGTGAGGTTGTTGCCCGCCACGCGCATGATGGCCTCGAGCGGCCGCTGGATGCCGTCGAAAATGCCTTCGATGAGGCCGGGGCCGAGCTCCACGCTCAGCGGCATGCCGGTGGATTCCACCGCTTCGCCGGCGCCGAGGCCGGCGGTCTCTTCATATACCTGAACGGAGGCGCGGTCGCCGTGCACCTCGATGATCTCGCCGATGAGCCGTTTTTCGGATACGCGCACCACGTCGAACATATTCGCGTCGCGCATGCCCTCGGCGATCACGAGCGGCCCCGCCACCTTCACGATTTTACCAATACTCATTGCGTACTCCCTTCTCAGCCGCCGAGGATATCGGACCCGACGGCCTTTTCCACGCTGCGGCTGACGTTCCGCATACCGAAGCCCGTATTGCCGGAGATCCCGGGGATCGGGATCAGGGCGGGCGTGGGACGGTCGGCGTAGCGCAGAAGATCCGCCTCCATCTCCGCCGCGAGCTTTTCCGTGATAAAGATAACGGCGTACTCATCCGCCGAGGCGCGCAGGATCCGGCTGCCCTCGGCGCCCGTTTCGGCGGGCAGGAGCGTAAGCCCCACCGCCGCGAAGCCGTAGATGGAATCCTTGTCTCCCATCACGCCGACCTTAAGATCGTCGGACGCGTCGGGAAACACGCCGCCGAAGAGTTCCTGCGTATCAGGCATACAAACGTCGCATCCTTTCCCTGATCTCGGCCTCAGTCAGGCCGGTCCGCTTGCCGCAGAGCAGAATGCGCACGTTCCGCACCTCCGTTTCAACGGCGGAATAATAGGCGAGCAGCGGCTCGATGCCGAACGCCTGCCATTTCGCGCCCCGGAGCGACGCGGTCTCAAACTCGTCGCAGGCCTTCTCGAACGCGATATCCGATTCCTGCAGCGAGGGGACGAGGGCGGCTAAGGGCGACGCCGCTACGAGCGCCCCGACGCCGGCCGGCTCCTGAGAGACGTCCGCAAGCCCGTCGCGGTCGAACGCGGCGCAGGCGCAGACGCTGCGGTACACAAAGCTGCGTGATTTGCCCGCGCGCACGCAGCGGCGCAGGATCTTCAGATCCGCGAGGGCGGCGCGCGTCTCGGCCAGCGAGAGTACGGCGGCCTCGGCGCGCTGCTTTGCGAGGGCGATCGACCACTCAAGGCTCGCGCGGTCGACGACCGCGTCGGCGAGCTGCGCGGACCTCGTTTTGGTGAGGATGCGGTAGGCGCTGCGCTCGGCGTGCCGCAGGGGTTCGGGCAGATCTTCGTTTTTTCGGGCGAACACCGCGCTTCTGATCGCCTCGGGATCGTAGACGCTCGGGCGCATATACAGCCCCGCCGGATCCCTCTGCCCGACGAGCGCCTTGAGAAGGACCTTCAGATTGTGGAAGTCGCCGCCGATGATCAGGGGATCGAACGCGGAGGGATCGGGCAGGATCTCTTCGATCAGCGCCCACGCGTCTGCAAGCTTTCTGCCGAGCGCGGGGGCGATATCCGCCTCCCGCCCGATCTCGTAGCCCTTTTCACGCAGGCGCAGCGCGGCGCTTTCGAAATCGGGCGCGGCAACGGCGGCGGAAAGCTCGTTTTCGGTGAGCAGCCGCGTTTCGTTCCCGCGTACGCGCGCCACGGCGTATGCGTAATCGGTATCCTTCATGACTTTTACCTCAAATCAGTCAGCGTTAGAACGCCGCTTCAGCCTTCGCCGCCGAAGAGCGCTTCGCTCGCGGCGGCCCTGAGCGGCTCACGCGCGGCCGCGAAGAGCGCGTCCGGCGTACAGTTGATATCGATATTCCCCGCCTTCAGGATAAAGCCGGCGGGGATATCCGCCGGGGAACGGCTCAGGGTGACCCCGGCCGGCAGCGACGCCGCAAACGCGGCGGGCAGCCGCCCAAGATCCCGTTTGCCGAAATACAGCACGCCGCCCTTTTCGGGGGCGTTCTTCATCAAAAGCGTATGCAGCGTATCAAAATACGCCTGATCGGGCAGTTCGACAAAGCGGCGCTTCGCCTCCCCGATCACGCCGTCCACAGCGCTGAGCTTCGCCGCGAGCTTCATGCGGCGGCTCTCGAGGGCCGCGGCGCTTCTCGCGCGCGCGAGCACCCCCTCCGCCTGCTTTTCCGCCGCCGCTTCGGCGGCGCGGATCAAGGCGTTGCCCTCTTCGTTTGCCCCGGCGATCAGCGCGTCGGCGTTTTTCCGCGCCTCGTCCGCGATCGCGTCGCAGGCGGCGGCGGTATCGGCCTCGAGCCGGGCGATGATCTTATCAAGACCTGGCATTGGGACTACCCCTCCCTCTTATTGAATGGCGAAGGTGCTCTTAAGCCCGTTGAGCGCCAGAATGGAGACAAGGAGCGCAAGGATCGCGTAGGTCTCAACGAGCGCGGCGAAGGTGATCGCCTTGCCGGATTCGCCGGGGCGTTTCGCGACGAGTCCCACGCCGGCGGCGGCGGCCTTCGCCTGATGGATCGCGGAGAAATAGCCCACGACCGCCATCGGCAGGTCGGCCGCGAGGAACGCGAGGCCCTGCTGCCAGGTAAGCTCCGGCATGGGACCGCCCATGACCTTCGACGTGCTGAGGGTCAGAATGGCGATCAGAAGCCCGTAAAGGCCCTGGGTGGCGGGCAGGATCTGCAGGATGAGGACCTTGCCGAATTTGGAGGGATCCTCCGCCACGACCCCGGCGGCCGCCTGGCCGACGAGAGAGGTGCCGCGGGCGGAGCCCATGCCGGGGAGCCCCGCGGCGAGGATCGCGCCGAGGATGATAAAGAATACGGAAAGCGTTTCGGTTGGGATGGTTGTCATGGTTACTGTTCCTCCTTGAACTTATAATACGTTGTATTTACCGAGAGCGGCTCGAAGGGTCTGCCGCCGCCCTCGTAGAATTTGGAGAAGAACTCCACGTACTGCAGACGGTTCGTATGCACGTACGCGCCGATGAGATTGATGGCGAGGTTCGCCGAATGCCCCACGACAAAGACCGCGACGAAGACCACGGCCTTGAGCGCGGGGTTCTTCGGCATGGCGCCGAGCATGTTCATCACCTGGCCGATGACGCCGGTCGCCATGCCCAGCGCCAGCAGACGGGCGTAGGAGAGCACGTCGCCGAGGTAGCCCGAAAACAGGTTATATACCCCGTAAAGCCCGCCGCCGAGCTTGCCGACGACGTTTTTGGCGCTTCTGCCCGCCGTTAAGATCACGAGAACGATCCCCGCGATCAGGATATACTGCCATACGCCGCCGAGCGTATTGTGCACAGACATAAAGGTGTTGTAGAAAAAAGTGCCGAGCGCGGAATATCCGTCCGGCATCTGATCCTGCACGAAAAGACCGAAGAACACCGGCGCGATGCCGATCACCGTTAAGAACGTGGGCACGGTATCGCAGAAAGCGTCGAACACGCTGCCGTTGCGGATATCGGCATACCCCTTCATGCATACGCCCCAGAACAGGTGGGCAAGGCCCAGCACGAAGCACATGATGAGTACGTTCATGGTATCTTTCGCCGCGTCCGTCCACAGGGGCTTCAGCGTGAAATCGCTATGGAAGAATTCTTTGGCGATCACGCCCGGCGCGTCGCCGAACCAGCTGCCGTACATCGCTCCCCAGAACAGGGTGGAAAGCCCGCAGAAGAAATACATCTTTACGTTGTTCTTCATGCCGCGCTCGAGCGTTTTGCCCTTTAAGAGCCAGACAAGGCCCGTCGCCAGCGCGATCACCAGACCGTAGCCCGCGTCCGAGAGCATCATGCCGAAGAAAAAGTAGTAAAAGAACGCCATGGGCCCGGTGGGGTCTATATCGTTTTTCCCCGGCAGCGAATACTGCGCCGTGATGTTTTCGAGCGGGGCGGCGAAGCCCCGGTTTTTCAGAAGGACCGGCACGTCCGCGTTCTCCCCCGGCGGCTCCACGGATACCGCCGCGTCAAAATCCGTTTCGAGCTTTTCTGCGATCCGCTCAGCCCGGGCCTCGGGCACGTACCCCTCAAGGGAGAATACCCGCCCGCTCTGCGGCAGCCGCTCCTCAGCCTCGGCGCGGCCGCGCCTGAGGGAGAGAGAGTCGAGCAGGAACGCGATCGCCTCCCGGTTTTCAGAGAGCGCCTTCATGCGGGAATCGATCTCAGCGGCCCTCCGGTCGTTTTCTTCCATCGCCTTTCTGTGCGCCGCTATGAACGCCCCCGGGGCGCGGCTCTCGCATTCGGGCGCGTGCTGAAAGCCCAGCCCCCCGAGCGCCCGCTGCAGCGACTCGGCGTCGCCGCGCAGGCAGTAGACCACCGCGCCGGTGGATTCCGGCAGCGTATAGACGATCTCCGCCTCCACGCAGTCGTTTTCGGGCGCCGCCCGCGCGATCAGGTTCAAAAGGCCCCCGCGGTCGTACGCGCCCGGAAAGCTGCCGACGAAATACGCGGTGCGGGCGGTGTGGCCGTCGAGCGGCGGCAGCTCCATGCCCGCCCACGGCTCGGCGGTATCGCAGAGCGTCTGCCGTCTGACGGTATCCGCCGCGAGCTCCTGCGATTCCCGCTCCAGCCGGAGCAGCTCCTCGCAGATCCCGAGCGTTTGTTCCTCTTCGGCCGCGCGTTCGGCAAACTGGGAATCCGTCAGCGCGATACGGGGCTCGAGCATCGCCGTGAGCGGCTTTTTGACCGGAAAGCGCCGGTCGAGCAGCGACAGGGCGGCCTCGGCCTTCTGCCGGCCCGCGTCAAGCGCGCCGACGGCCTCTCTCGCATCGGGGAGCGTGAGGACGCCGTCCGCCTCCTGCACGGAGATCTCGACCGCGCCGAGCTTCTGCAGATAAAAGAGAACCTCCTCTTTTGCCGCGAGGGGCGCCGCGAGCGAGATCGCAAGCATTTTCACTTTTGCCAACCGTTCTCACCCTCCTTTACGAAAGCTCGAGCAGGCGGGCAAGGACCCTGCCGACCGCGGCGGCTTTTTTCTTTTCCGCCCCGGCGGTCAGCGCGGCCGTTTCGGCTTCGCTTTTCTTTCGCTCCTCGGCCAGCAGCTTTTCTCCCTCGGCTTCAGCCGCGGCAAGGATCTCCCCCGCGCGCTTTCTGCCGAAGGCGGCGGCCTCTTTGCGCATCGCCGCGGCGCGGGCGGCGGCCTCCGCCGCGACCCCGGCCGCGGCCTGTTTCGCTTCTTCGATCCTGGCGTCGCAGGCGGACTCCGCCTCGAGCACCTGCCGCATGATCTCGGATGCCATATGATCACCTCTGTGTATCGGCCCGAAGGCGGGCCGTTCCGTATTACGGATGATTATACCACAAAAAAAGAAGCCGGTCAACGAAAAAAACCGCTTCCCGGACGAAAATCCTTTTTACGGAAAAAAGGATCCTGATCATAAAAACGGTCAGGACCCTTTCTTTGTTTAGAAAAAACGAAAACAGCCCCGTCTTTTTCTGCTTGCGCGGGGAGGGCTCACTCCTGAGCCGCGGTCTCGGCTTCGTTCGTTCCGGAAGAGATCTTGTCGAAAAGATCCTTGAAGAAATCGAACAGCGACTTTATGATGTTGATCACCATCTCCAGAAAGCTGACGTCCTCGTTCATGCTGACACCTCCTGCCGTTTATTTGTGAATCGGAACCGTCTGCGTTTTATTGTAGCACCGTTCTCTTCGCTTGTCAATCGCTTAATCGTAAAGCCCGACCGCGGCGCGCAGAATCAGACGCGCGTCGGCGGCGGTCAGAGTCCCGTCCCGGTCGGCGTCCGCCTGCAGAAAGGCGGGCTGTTCCGCCCCGATGGATTCCAGCGAGACGGCCGCGCGGAGCGTAAGACGCGCGTCGGCCGCGGTTACGGAGCCGTCGCCGTCCGCGTCGCCGAAGGTGAGAAGCGCGGTCCTGACAGCGGCGCTGAGCCCGCCGGCGTACGTCTCACCGCCGGCTGAGCGAAGCGCGCGCACCTTGTAATAGTAGGTATAGGTCGGGAACATGCCCTGGACCGTGCAGCTCGTCTCCTTTGTACGGGCGACGGATTCATATTCCCCCGTTTTGCCGCTGTACTTAAAGATCTCGTACTCTGAAGCGCCGATCACGGCCGACCATGACAGCGTCGCGCCGCTGACGCCGCGGACAGAGCGAAGATCTCTCGGCACGCCCGGGAATTCGGAAGCGGTCGCCTTCACGGGAACGGCCGGCGAGCCCGCCTTCTCGCCCGAAGCCCCTGCCCTTACGGCGCGTACACGGTAGATGTATGCCGACCCGGGGTAGACGTTGGGGTCCGCGAACGAAAGCGACTTTGTTCTGCCGATCGGCACGTAATCGCGGGCGGCGCTGCTGTAGCGCAGCACCTCATAGACCTGAGCGCCCGCGACGGCTGACCAGGAAAGTTCGATCACGCCCGCGCTTTCCGTTGACGCTGCAAGCTCCTGCGGCGTTCCGAGGCTGTCGCCCGCTTTGAGGCTGACGGGTGCGGAATCGGCGCTGCGGACCGTTTTGCCGTTCACCGTACGCACGGCTTTTACGCGGTAAGCGTATTCCACGCCCGGGGTGAGACCGCTCTCCGTCCATTCCGCCGTCTTCGCGGTACCGACCTTTACGTAGCCTTCATCCCCCGTTTTGCGGTAGATCTCATACTTTTCCGCCCCGCTGACGGGATCCCATTTCAGATAGGCGGAGCCGTATTGCCGGGAGGCCGCCCGGAGATCGCACGGCGCCGCGAGAGAACCGTCGGTCGAGATCTTTACGACCACGGTGGGCGTCATGCCGCTGTACACGCCGTTGTACCCCGTTTTCCCGTTGCTGTACGCTACCGTGCTGCAATGAGAAACTGCCTGTATTTTGAAAAGGTAAGTCGCGTTGAGGGTAAGATACCCGACCGGGCAGGAATCCCTGCCGCCGGAAACCGCGCCGAGCAGCCTGAACTGCCCCATGGAGCGCTCATAGCACCAGATGAGATACCTGTCGGCCCCGGGGGTCGGCGTCCAGCTCAGCGTAACGGAACCCGGATTTTTTTCGGAGAGCGTTACCCCGAAATCAGCCGGCGCCGCGATCGGGAACCAGAACGCCCCGGGGGAAACGATCTCAGGCGCCGCATCCCCGACGCTGCCGCTGTACGGGGCGGTCTGATACGTCCCCGCCCGGTACTCGATCAGCAGATCGTCCTGCGCGCCGGGCGTCACAAGCACGACCCCGTCCGCGTCGGGCGTGAGGCGCACGGATTCCGCCCCGCCCGCGATCGCCATGACAGGCTCAAAGCTTTCGCCGTTATAGACGCACAGCGCGCCGTTCTCCTCCTGCCCGGTCTCCGAAGGATCCGCGGCGCCGATCAGGCACGGATACCGGCTGCCCGGGACGGTCGGCAGCCAGAAACGCATCGTACGCCCCTCACGGCCGGCGCAGTACGTTTCGTAAAGCGCCTGCATCCGCTCGACGCAGGCGGCCTGCAGGCCCGTGAGATCATCGGGAAAAGCCAGCGCGGAGGCGGGATACACAACGAGCTCCCCGAGGGTGCTCCCCTCCTGCTCGCCGGGGCCGAGGGTGCGGTCCAATACGGTCTTCAGCGTGATCTTTGAGCCCGAGAAGCCGACCTCGCGCACCGTCTCATGCCTGTCCTGTATCTGATAGACCCTGAGGATCTTCTGCCCGGGGATCGCGTACAGATAGGAATCCCCTACGGTAAAGCTGCCGACCGACCGCAGACCGCCGCTTTCGGCGGCGTACACGGTATAGGTATAGTCTGCGGGTTCGCCCGCGCGCAGGATCAGATCGTCCGTTCCGTCTTTGTTGACGTCATAATAGCTGTAGAAGGCCCCCGCATCCCCGGCGTGCTCCGCGATCTTCCGCGCGTACGCCGCGAGCAGCTCCAGCTGTTCGCGGGGAGAGGCGGCCGCGCTTGCGGCGGGCACGAGCGCCGCGAGCAGGGCCAGTGCGAGCAGAAACGATACCACTTTTTTCATCCGATCAATCTCCCGTCTTTTTTATCGTCAGGCGGGCTTCAGGAGAGCCCGACCGCCTTGCGAAGGATCAGGCGCGCGTCCGCCGCCGTAACGGTCCCGTCCCCGTCCGCGTCCGCGGA
>CADBOC010000051.1 GCA_902796175.1 Oscillospiraceae bacterium
CGGGCAGATCTGCTCCGCCCCGAGGGCTTTCAGCGTGAAAAGGATCTCTTTTGTAACGGTACGGGTCAAAAGCCCGACCTTCATCTGCGGGGCAGATCTCTTTACATTTTGCAAATGTGCTGCTTCAAACGAAGTGATCACAGTACGGTCGGCGATCCCGAACGCGCGGACCGCCTTTACGGTTTCGGCTTCGAGCGCGCCGTCCTTCAATTCCAACGCGAGAAAAACGGAGAGCGGTTCGATGAAACGCAAAAACTCCGTCAGCGTCGGCACCGGCTCCCCCTCCCCTGTTCCGGGCGTCCGGACTCTGAGCGCCGACAGCTCGGCGAAAGAGAGCGCCGATACCGTTCCCCGAACGCCCGTCAAACGAAACAGATCCCGGTCGTGGAACAGCACCAGAACGCCGTCCTTCGTTCTGCGGATATCCGTCTCGATCCCGTTCGCCCCGAGCCGGACGCCGAGCCGGAACGAACGCATCGTGTTCTCGGGCGCGCAGGCGCTCGCGCCACGGTGCGCGTAGTTGATGAACATGGCGGACAGCCCCCCCCTTTTTTCTCCCGTTATCATAGCACGAATATCGAAACAGCGCAAGAAGGCTTCCAAAAAACCTCACAATATCATATTGCAATTCGATCCGCGTTTTGTTAAAATTGACACAGTCCAAAGAAAGCAGGTGCTGTTATGGCCCAGTGCCCGAAATGCGGCAAAAAGCTGCGCGTCGCCGACTGGCGGCAGAACTGCCCCCATTGCGGCGTGAACATGATCTACTACGGCTCCAACGACCGGCTGCTGGCCGAAGCGGAGGCCGCGGAGATCGAGCACGCGAAATTTCAGCCCTCCATCGACCGGGCAAAGGCGGCGTTTTTCGGTTCGCCGCAGGCGATCGCCCGGGTAGTACTCTCTGTGCTGCCGATCGGCGCGCTGTTTCTTCCCCTTCTCACAACAGGGGAAGCGGGCGCGGCGTATAACGCGATCGGGGTCTATCAGACAGTTTCCGAAGCGGATCTCGGCGGGCTGGCGAACATGGCGCTCGGCGGCGATAAGCTGCCCCTCGCGCTCTTCTGCCTGCTGTTTTCCGCCGTGATGATCCCGGTGTGCCTGATCTGCCTTGTCATGTCGCTGGGGCCGCGCGGCAAAACGCGGAACCTGATCCTGAATCTCCTTCTGACCGGCTCCGGGGCGGCGGCGGCGGTCCTCGGCGTTGCGGCCGGCGGGCGGCTCGGGATCGGCGGTTACCTCTATCTGCTGCTCACGGCCGCGATCACGGTATATAACCTGATCCTCGCGAAAAAGGGCCTGCCGGTCAAGCATACGGTCTGCCTGATCGGGGGGCTGCCGAGCGAAGAATACTTTGATCTCGTTGCATCCGGCGCGTCGGAGCTCGAGATCCGCAAAAGGATGGTAACGGCGCTCACCGCCATGCAGGAGGAGGTACGCCGCAAAGCGGCGGAGGAAGAAGCGAAGGCCGAGGCCGAACGGCAGGCAAGAAAGTGAGGCGAACACCGTGACGGACAGAAAGACCTTTCTGAATGAAGAGGAAGAGCTGCGCTTCGTAAACGGGCAGCTCCATACGCTGGTGGACGTGGACCGCCGCGTGCTGAACCGCAGGCAGACCCTCGCCTATATGCTTTTCGACGGCAGCCGCGATTTCAACATCGACGGTCACAAGGATCTGTTCCTTGAGGGCATTCTGCAAGTAAGCTACGGCCTGCAGGCAAGATACAACGTGTTCGCGGGCGTATGGGACATTGCGGACGATTTCATCGTCGGCGCGCTGGTGGAAAAAACGCGCACCCGCTGGGGCAAATTCATCCCCTGGTTCGCCGTGGGCGGCATCGCGCTGGGGCTTGCCTCCATGCTCTACTGGCTGCTGCCGGTGCTGTTCTCGCCGGAGCATGTGAATAATTTCGAATACCTGCCGAAGTTCTTCACCTTCGCCGCCCTCGATATGCTGATCGAGTTTTTCGGAAACGTGCGCAACGTTTCGATCGAGGGGTACCTGTCGACGGTAACGCCCTACCCCTCCGACAGGCGGCGGCTATTGTCGATCTCGAGCTACTTTCACATCATCTATTCCCGTCTGCCGGATCTCGTCGTGGAATTCATGCTCGACGGCATCAAGCACGGCCTTGTAAAATCCGCGAAGTATTCCACCGATCAGATGATCAACCGGCTGCTCATCATCATGGGTCCCGTTACCGCCATTCTGTCGGGCGCGGTATGCCTGTGGTACGCCGGCCTCGCCAGAGAGCGCGTGCACCAGAAGATCGAGCGCCCGCGCCTGAGGGACAGCATGCGCACCGTGTTCACCAACCGCCCGGTGCTCATCTACATGATCTCGAACGCACTCGGCTCCTTCGGCACGGGCATGAGCAACAACGACTACTACCGGCAGGTGCTCAACTGGACCACCTTCGACTTCTTTTCCGGCATCCCCTCGTTCTTCTTTCAGCCGCTCGGCTTCGCCTACTACAACCGCCTTGCCGCGCGTTTTTCCACGCGCTCGCTCTATATGGTGGGGCAGGTCTTCGCGAAGACCTATTACATTCCGCTGTTTTTATACGGCATGTTTTTCCATGACAAAAAGGGCGCGTACTTTTTCCAGAACCCGATCGCGATGCTGCCGGCCGCGGCGCTTTACGAGATCCTTTACGCGAGTTTCTGGGGCGTTCGCAACGTTTCGATCGACGAGATCCGCAACGAGTGCAACGACTATCTGGAATGGAAGTGCGGCTACCGGAACGAGGCGACCCTCGCCGCCGCCGGGGCGTTTCTGTGCAAGATACCGGGGCGCGTCAACGGCGTGCTGACGCCGCTCTATAAAAAATGGATCGGCTTCGACCCCACCGCCTACAAAGAGGGCAGGCCCCAGACGCTGCGGGCGCAGAAATGGATCTTTGCGATGTCAACGCTCATCCCGGCGTTTCTGGTGATTTCGAGCATGGTTCCCATGTTCTGGTTCAACATCGACAAGCCGACCCGGGACAAAATGTACCGGGAGCTCAACGAACGCCGCGCCGCCGCCGCGGAACGCGTAAAACAGGAGGCGGACGCGGTGACCGCAACGGAAGGATAATACAATGGCAACAAACGGCAATACGCTCTTTTTCCCCCCGGACGGCAGCTTTCGCATCTTACAGGTGAGCGACCCGCAGGATATGGTATGGCCCCGCCGCGCAATGCTCAAAATGCTCGACCGCGCCTACGATACGCTGCGGCCGGATCTGGTGCTGTTCACCGGCGACAATACGCTCGGCAACCACCTGCACGATATCGGGCCGTTTCGCGTCGGGACCGTAAACGACCCGAGCGCCACGCTCGAAAAGCTGCGACGGTCGCTGCGGCATATCCTGCGGCCGGTCGAAGACAGAGGGATCCCCTTCGCGATGATCTACGGCAACCACGACGATATGAACGACGTGAGCAAAGAAGCGCAGTTCGCCCTGTACCGCGAATACCGCATGTGCCTGCCGATGAACGAAAACGACTCTGCGGTGGACTGCGACACCTACAGCATCCCCATACGGACCCGGGACGGAGCGCTGCGTTTTAACGTTTATATGCTCGATTCGGCGTGGAACGACGAAACCGGCCAGTACTGGCGCGTAAAACCCGAGACCGTCGCGTGGTACGAACGCACCGCCGCCGCGCTTAAGGAAGAAAACGGCGGCAGCCCCGTACCCTCGCTGCTCTTTCTGCACGTACCGCTGCCCGATACGAAGCGGCTCCTTGTACCGGCCGAGCCGAACGCCCCGGGGGCGGTCAGAGACGGCGACGCGTGGTACCGGCTCGACCCCGAAAAAGCGACCGGGATCCTCGGCGAAGCGATCAGCGCCGGCGAGGACCCCGCCGGGCTGTTTGATGCGATCCGGCGTATCGGGGACGTGCGGGCGGTGGTCTCGGGACACGACCACCTCAACTGCTTCGACGGCGACGCCGACGGAGTAAGGATGATACAGAGCGGCGCGGCCAGCTTCCGCTGCTACGGCGGCAGGGCCCGCGGCGTGCGCGTGTTCGACCTGAACGCGAACGACCCCGCCCGGTTCGATACGCAGTATTATTCCTACTGGGATCTCTGCGGCGACGGCCTGCTCTCAAAAACCCGTTACCTCTGGGACGCGGACGAATGGACCGCCAAAAAATATACGGCGCTCGGCGCGGCGGCGCTTACCGGCGCGGCGGGGGCCGCCGCTCTCGCGATCCGGAAGCACAGACGCTGACCGACGACTGACGACCGAAAAGAGGAAAAAAACATGAACCAACGACCGCCGTTCGGGCGTGAGGAAGCGCCGAGCCTGCTTGTTTTCGTCTGCGGCATCGGCCAATCCTTCGCCTACCGCTTCGACAAAAAATGGCTGAGACGCGGCGCGTTCCCCAAAGGGACCCTGCGGGACTATGAAAACCACGCGCCGCTCATCGAAGAGGGCGCGTATACGGATACGTGGAACCTCTTCGCCCGGAACATGGGCGAGCAGTTCCGCTCCCCCGCCGGGGCGGCGCTGCTCGCGAAAGCCGCCGCCGCCCTTGCGGGCAGCCTGATCGCGCGCAAAAACCTGCTCGGCGAAAAAACGGCGGAAAGGCTCGTACGCAGGGCGTTTCGCGCCAACATTCCGGCGCAAAACGGCGGCGGCGACCCGAAGGTGGTAACGCCCCGCTACGCGACGCCGCTCTCGGAGTACCCGGGCGTTACGAAAAAGGAAGGCCGCTTTCACTCCCACGCGAAATACAGGTTCTACCGGAACATCCCCTGCGCCGATATTGCCCAAAGCGTTATGGGCGAGGGATTCGAGGACTATCTCTACTGCTTCAACTACCCGCCCTGCTCCTATACCTCCGAAAACGTGGAGGCGCTGCGCCGCTTTCTCGATACCGCGCTTGAAAACAACCGCGTAGGCGCGAAAACGGCCGTGCTCATCCCGATGAGCATGGGCGCGTCGGTGGTCAGCGCCTACCTCGCCCGATACCCGGACCCCGCCGTAAATCACGTTCGGCGGGTCGTGAGCATCGTCGGCTGCTGGCGCGGCTCGGCGGTGATGGAGGACCTGATCAAACGCCGCTTTCGCGTCGACCCCGTGCGGGAGCTGCGGAAAGCGGCAGAGGCGAACAAAAAGAACCGCGCCCTGCGTTTTGCGCTCGCCTGCTGCTCCGACAGGATGC
This sequence comes from Oscillospiraceae bacterium, assembly GCA_902796175.1. Lineage (GTDB taxonomy): Bacteria > Bacillota > Clostridia > Oscillospirales > Acutalibacteraceae > RUG806. The sequence goes on from CADBOC010000051.1 coordinate 5,158, forward strand.
TCTCAGGGCTCTTCGATTCGCTGCTCTCCGCCTTTGTGCGGGAGGTGATCTTAGGCTCGCCCTCGCTCGCGGCGCTGGTGCCGGATACCGTTTACCCCGAGATACGGGAACTGATCCGAAACCCTGAGGTCAGAAAAGAAACGGATGCGTACCACGCGGCGCAGGTCTCTGTGCCTGAACGGCTCAGAACGCTCAGGGAGCAGGGGGTCGAGACCTTCTTCATCGCGGGCTACGGATTGGGGCTTGGCAGCGTTACGCCCGATTACGACGCGCTTTCGTACCTGCAAAACGCCGACCGGGTCAACAGCGACGAGATCATAGAGATCTCCTCCACCGCCCCCGGCGCCGTCGCCGCCCCGCCGGGGCAGAAGCTGCCCCGGACTGAGCGGGAGCTGCTCTCGCCCGACGGGAGCGTATCGCTTGGGACAGCGCTCTTCCCCGAAAACACCTGGCTGTTCTATCGGCAAAAGCACGAGCTGGAATACAACAACGTCGCCGTCACGCTCGCGCTGCGTCTGGCGCTCGGGCAGATCGGCAGCGTTCGGGACTGCGCCGACCCGGCAAAGCC
>CADBOC010000052.1 GCA_902796175.1 Oscillospiraceae bacterium
AAGCAGGACCGGGGGAACCTGTTCCCGCAGCTTTGGGGCGGCGACAGGCGGCTGACGGTTTGATGAAAAGGAGATTTGATAAATGGCGCCAAAAGCTTTTATCATTTGCCGAGCTTGCAAATGGCGCGACGCCGGAAGAACCGATCGATCTGATTTACGACTGTCATAGAGCGAATTGATATTGCCACGGAGGATGACGGCAGAGTCTGTCATATCTTCGTGAAAGGCTGCGCAAAAGCCGGACCGTAAGCAGACAGCTTATGATCCGGCTGTTATGTTTCCTCTGAGGGACCGAAAACGCTTACGCGTTCTCGGAAGCCGCCCGTTTTTTCCGTTCGGGAGCGGCGTGCGGGGATGAGATCGGGATCGTGACGACCGCCGAGGTGCCGCCGCCGACGAGGGGCGAGACGGTGAGCGTGCCGCCGCACATCAGCTCCAGCCGTTCGCGGATGTTTTCAAGGGCGGGGCGGGAGGAGCCGGCGGCGTTGTTTTCGCAAAAGCCGGGGCCGGTATCCTCCACCGTGATCACGTACGCGTTCCCATTTTTGCCGGTGGAGATGCGTATGCTCAGCGGCCGGTCGGGTTCGGCGCGGTGCTTGACGGCGTTTTCCACCAGCGGCTGCAGCGTTAAGGGCGGTACGCGGAAGACCGTATAGGGCGTATCATAGGTAACGGTGAGAAGGTCTTCGAACCGTACCTGTTCCACGGCAAGGTACGCCTCGGTGTGCTCCAGCTCTTCGGTGAAGGGAATGGGCTGATCCTTCGCGACGGCGGAAAAGTTTTTGCGCAGGTAGTTGGTGAAATCGAGCGTAACGCGCTGCGCCTTTTCGGCGTCCTGGCTGATCAGGTAGTAGATGCTCGTCATCGTGTTGTAGATGAAGTGCGGGCGCATCTGCAGCACCGTGACGTTTGCGCGCTGCCGTAAGAGCTCCTCCTGCCGGCGTCTGTTCGTTTCCGTCTGATCCGCGAACACAAAACCGAACTGCAGCACAGAGGCGACGGCGAGCGCGTACGCCGCGATCGGGTAGCCCGAAAACAGCATCTGCGCCAGCGTGCCCGCAAGGGGCAGCGTAAGGCAGATGAGAAACGCCGAGAACTGTCTGCCCGACAGGCGTTTGCGGCGCCGCAGCAGCAGCAGCGTGTCGAGCACAAGGACCAGCGCCAGCGGGGAGGAAAGCAGCGGGTACCACGGACCGCGGCGGTAATGCCCTTCCTGCGTAAAATAATAAAACGCTTCCGAAAAAAACGTGCTGCACAAGAGCGCCGTATACAGAACAACGAGCGTCAGCGCGGTGTAAAAGACCGCGCTTTTTTTAAGCCGGATCCCGCTGCAGAAATGCAGATACGCGGTGATCAGCAACGAAAGCGCCCCGCAGAGAAAAGACTGTATGAAGACCGCCGCCGGAACAGGTCCCGGCAGGCTTCCGGCAAACAACGTTCCCCAGATCAGCAGATTTGAGACGGCGCACAGACACAGCATCGAAAAAAAAGCCGTGAAAAAGCGCTTTGTCGGCCGCTCCAGATCGCGGCTCACGGTCGTGATGACGAGGCCGAAGAGCATCAGCATCAGCTCCACCACGCCGAAGGAGAAACGGACCAGAAGAGACGCGTTCGTCATGGCTGCTCATCTGCCCCCGGCAGCGGGTGACGCAGCCGCGCCAGCGCCCCTTCGATCGCCCCGACGGAGACGGGCTTCAGCAGAAACGCGCAGGCGTCGGTCTGCCACGCGCGGTAGGCGTGATCCATATAAGCGGTAAGAAAGATCACGTTGGTGGTCGGGTCGATGGCGAGCAGATCCCGGCTCACGTCGAAGCCGCTGACAGCCCCCATCTCTATGTCGAGAAAGGCGAGGTCGATCTTGGTCTGTCTTGCGTAGTCCAGCGCCTCAGACGGATTCGAAAAGCCTTTTACGTCGGCGTTCGGCAGCGCCTGTCTGAGAACCGACAGGCTGCCGGTGAGTACGATCCTTTCATCATCCAGCATGATCACGTTCGCGCGCCGTTTTTCGTCGGCCGACGGCAGCAGCGTTTCCACGTCAACGCCGAGACAGCGGGCGATCTGCGCCACCATGGCGGCGTCGGGCATGCGCCGGCCCGTCTCCCAGCTCGCGACGCTGGATCTGTCGACGAACAGCTTTCGCGCCAGCATCTGCTGCGAGATCTGCTGTTCCGTTCGTATCTGCTTCAGTTTTTCTCCGAAAGTTTTTGCCATTACCGTGCGTTTCCTTATGTTTTTGTCATTGTATATGTATGATTATACTGTTTTGTGGGAAGGCAGTCAAGGGAATTGAAGAATCGTGTCGTTCTGACACGGCCCCTTGTTTTTTCGAAAAAAACAGAATAAAATGCGTACCGAGAAAAAAAGGAGGGAGAAGAGACGGCGCGCCTTCTTCCCCCGCAGGCTTTGACGGGAGGATTTTTATGCAGATATCCGGTAAGGCGATCGTCGCCTTTGTTCTGATTTTTCTTTTGCTCATGTTGGTGATCGAGATGGCGGTATTCGGTTCCCCCCAAAACGAAGCGGAAGACGGCGTCTGCCCCATGTGCGGCAGGACCCACGACGGCGGACCCATAGACCGCATGATCGGCGCCTGGCACCGCTTTTTTGTCCGGCCGGTTGCTGCGGCGGGAGCCGGGGACCGGAGTTAGAACGAGCCATCCTTCTGTTTTCTTCGCTTTCCTGTATTAAAAAAACAAGGATCCCCGATCTTACTTTTCCGGAATCCTTGTTCTTTTATTGTCGGCGGCTCAGTCCGTGATGGAGCTGATGATCTCGGTGAGCTCCTCGGCGTGGTTATCCTCCTTCGCCATGAGGGCCCTGCGCTCATTGAGCGCCATGTACATCTTTTCACGCTTCTCTCCGACAAGGTCGTAGAAGAAGTAGGGGATCAGGTTCACGACGGTGGAGATCAGGCCGATGCCTCTGTAGAGGAAGAAGCACTTCTGATAGACGATCTTGTTGTTCTGCGCCCAGGGGAGCATCGGCAGGCTCATATCGTAGCCGGACCATTTGATCATCGCGAGGCCGAAGAGGGTGTTGAGAGGCCGTACGAACTGGGCGATGAGCTGCTGCAGGATGCCGATGGTGCCGTCGGGGCGTTCGCCGGTCATATACTCCGTATAGTCGGTGATCTCTCTGCCCACCTCCTGCTCGAAGACGTTCGCGGGGCCGTTGTTGATCGCGTTTACGCCGAGGCATACGGCGGAGACGACGCAGATGAAGAGCCGGTGCTCGATGAAGGGGATGGTGAGCGCGCACATCACGACCGCGGTCAGCAGATCCCAGATGCGCAGCGTGAGGATCGCCTGCCGGTTGTTCTTGAAAAACTTGCGGAAAGAGGGAATGAACGTGACGCTCAACGGGTTCAGAATGTTCTGCGGCAGCTCCACAAAGAAGTTTACAAGGGAGCCGGGCATTTTATCCGACCCGAAGAGCTGGTTGTGCGCCACCAGGTCCCAGGTAAAGCCGCCGGAGGATATCCAGCTCGTGGAGAGAGAGGCGACCGTATTGCGGAGCATATACTTGTTTTTCAAAATGTAGAAGATGGATTTTGTGAGCGGCGCGGGTTTTGGCTGCAGCATCACGCGCTCCTTGCACTTGACGGCCATCAGCACGTTGCCGACCACGCCCACCACGGCGGTAAGCCCCGCCACGGCGGCGTAAAGGGTGGACATCGGGAACTGGATCATGCCGCGCTCGTTGAAATCGATGATGAAGGGGATGATGGAGTACACGATCGCGCTGCCCACGCCCCCGATGTAGACCTGCAGCAGACCGACCGAGATACGGTCGTCCGGGTTAACGGTCTGCATCGTGAGCATATGCCCGCGCGGTATGTTGTAGATCGTGGAGAAGGTCTCCTTGACAAACATCATGATGAAGATGAAAATGATCTTGCGCGGGTCGTTGGGAACGGCGTTGCCGAAGAAGACGCCGCCGAAAAAAATCAGGGCGGAGGAGAGGTAGTACGGCAGCGAGCCCAGCAGGATGTAGGGTCGCGCCTTGCCCCAGCGGGTCCTCGTTTTGTCGTAGACCGCGCCCATGATGGGGTCGTTGAGCGCGTCGTAAAGGCCGATCAAAAGCTCTATGAGCGCGATATAGGTCAGGTCGATGTTGAGCACCTTGGTGTAATAGAGCGTGCGGTAGCTGCCCTCGACCGTGGCCAAAAGCTTTGTCGCCAGCTCCGACAGGCCGGGGTAGACCATTTCGGCGGGGCTGAGCACCCCGGTGTTGAACATGCGCGCGGCGAGGCCGCCGTATTTATCGAGCCGTTTTTTGGATATCGACGCGGCGGAGTTGTCTTCCGCCGAAAAAACGGTCTCGGCGAAGGTTTTTCCGTTCTTTTCTTCAGCCATCGTTTCCGCTCCTTTCCGGTTCATTGCCGGTGACGCGCACCGTGCAGGAGGATCTGTAATACCCGTCGTCCGTGAGCGCGTACACGACCGCCTCTCCGGGAGCCAGGGCTGTGACGGCGCCGTTTTCGTCCACGGCGGCGACCGCCTCGTTCGTAGAATGCCAGGTGACGGTCGTGACCGTCGGTTTTCTGAACGCGAAGCCCTTCTGGTCAGACGCGACCCGCGCCTTCAGCGTTTCGCTTTCGCCGACCGAAAGCTTCAGGTTATGCCGGTTGATCCGCATGTATTCCACCGGGATCTTCACGACCACCTCGCAGGTATCTGAATAGGTCTTTCCCATGAATTCCATCGACGCGGTAACGGTCGCCGTGCCGGTCGTTTTTCCGGCTTTGATAAAGCCCTTGCCGTCTACGGTGACGACGCTCTCATCCGAAGAGGTCCATTTTACCTCGCACTCGGGATCCGCCTGCACGCGGTTCGCGACCAGCTCGTCGCGTTTGCCGGGCTGCACCGAGATCTCGTGCTTGTTCAGAACGATCTCGGGAAAGGTGAGAGAATAGGAAACGGTATCCGTAAACGAGGCGGAGCAGCCGATGGGCTGCAGATCCGCGTAGACGCCGGTAAACTCCGCC
>CADBOC010000053.1 GCA_902796175.1 Oscillospiraceae bacterium
ACCGCTTAATGCTGCTCGGTTCCCCGCCTGACATGGTTCGCGGCGCTCCGTCGCACAGGACCAACACGCCGCATGACAGAAGCAAAAATCATTTTTTTATATTATAGTATACGAAAACGGTTTTGGCAAGCCTTTTTCGGAATATTTTATGAAAACAATTGAAAAAAAACAGCAGCCGGCGTAATATAACAGGCGGAAAGGAGCGGATAAACATGCCGAACCAAACGCTTCGCTTCCGTAAAGACGGAAGCTTTCACATTCTGATGATCTCTGATTTTCACGCCGGGGCGGCGTGCAGCCCGAAGCTCATCGACGGCGTTGAGGCGCTCGTAAAGCACACGTCGCCCGATCTGGTGCTGGTCGGCGGCGACCAGTGCCTGAGGGGCGAAACAACAGAAGAGCTCGCCTCTTATATGGCGCGGATCATGGAGCCGGTTCTCAGCCGCTCCCTGCCCTGGGCGGCGGTGTTCGGCAACCACGACCGCGAAACGGACCACCCCGTGGAGCTGGAGATGGAAGCCTATAAAACGCTGCCGGGCTTTCTGGGCGAGGCGGGGCCGGAGGAGGTCAGCGGCTGCGGCAATTACTGCGTGCCGGTCTTCGGCGCGGACGGCAGCCCCGCCTATCATATCTTCGCGCTCGATTCCTTCAGCGAGGTGCGGGATTTCCGGCGGAATTTCGGTCTGCCCGAGACGACGCGCTTTCAGCTCCCCCGCCCGATGTGCAGCGGCAGCTGCCAGTCGACGGTGATGTTCGACCAGGCGATGTGGTACTACAGCGAGAGCCTCCGCAGAGAAAACGAGGCGGGGAAAAAGATCCCCGCCCTGATGATGATGCACGTGCCGCTGCCCGAAATGTGGCTGATGGGCGAAAACCCCGAGGAATGCGAGGTGCGCGGGAACAAGCGCGAGGCGGTGTGCTGCTCGGAGCTCAATTCGGGCATGTTCATGGCCTGCCTGCAGCGCGGGGACGTAAAGGGGATCTTTTTCGGCCACGAGCACCTCTGCGATTTCGACGGGACCTACTGCGGGATCAGAATGGGCTACGACGGCGCGGTGGGCTACGACATGAGCGCCCACGACGACCTGCGCGGCGGGCGCGAGATATTGCTCTTCGAAGACGGCGATATCGAAACGCGCGCGGTGAAGCTCATCGATCTCATGGGCCTTGCCGCCGTGCGCGACCCGGCCTATTTCGAGGGCGGGAGCATGTATCATTTCAGGGTGCTTTAACGGCGCTTCAGCAGACCGGCTCCCCCTTCGCGGCGAAGGTCTTGCCCGAAAGGGCGCTGCTCAGGCCTTCGTACCGGTCCGCCTGCATGAACTGCGGGTACTGCGCCCAGGTATCGACAGTGGGCTGAACGGGGGAATCGAGGAGCGTAAAGAAGAATCGCATGATGTCGGAATCCACCACAAGGCCGCAGATATGCTCGCCGTCCTTAATAAACCAGGTCTGATCGGGGAAGGCGGCGGTGGAGGCGTTGATGCAGCGATCGGCCGAGACGTACCTCGCATCGCCGACCGAGAGCTCCTGCTCTGAGAGGGTCTTGCCCACCTCCGATACCGTCGCGCCGAAGGACATGGCGCGGGTCTCAAGGATGCCGTCGCCCTGCAGCCCCGCGTTCAGATAGACGGGGACGTTCGGCGTGTTGTAGTTCGCGATCACGTTGAAGATCATGCCGTTTTCCATCGCGGCGTTCAGGGTTTCGAGCTTTTTGGCGCAGACCTCGCGCTGGATCTTATCGGTCTTTTCGAAGAGCGCGGGCCATTTGCCCGCATCCTCGCCGTAGGCGAAGCGCTTGGCTTCTTCGTATTTTTCGGGATAGCACAGCTCCCAGAACGCCGGCATGGTGCCGAAGACCGGGATCAGGATGCGGCTGTAGACCTCCTCGCCGTAATCGTCCGCGAAGCGGTTCAGGGCTTTGCACAGTCTGCCCAGCGCCCCGGTGCGGTATAAGCCGTGAAAGAGGGGCGAGAGCGCCGGGACCATGCGCGTGAGGTAGCGGTCGACGGCGGCGGCGTCAAAGAGGATATCGCCGCAGAGCACATCGGTGGCGCACTCCGCGCCGTTCATGGTGGCGGAATCGGAGAGCAGCGAACGGATCTTATCGCTGCCGTAATAGGTGAGATAGGTAAGGGTGACGATGCCGCCCATGCTGCAGCAGATGAGATTGACCTGATCCTCGCCCGTCTCTTCGAGCGCGCGGTCGATCTCCTTTGCCAGGAGCGAAGCGTTGCCGAAGGTATCGAGCCGCCAGTCGTAGGAGAAGAAATAGACGTTCTCGGCGCCGTAGCGGTTCAGCGCGGACTTGAAAAGCCCCAGCTGGCGCACGCTCGGCTCCCCGGGCAGATCGGGATAATTGGCGGCGGAGCCCTCAAAGACCCGCATGGTCACGTCGGGGTCGGCGGGGTCGCCGTTTTCATCGCAGCCGAGGTGGGCGAAAAGACCGTAGGCGTAATCGAGCAGCACGTCCACCGCCTTATCCTTACCGCCTGTGACGAACGCCGCCGGAAGTCTGCCGAGGGCCTTCAAAAGGTCCGGCAGGTTGAAGTTGATACTCGCCTTCTCTTCCCGTTCGGTGCCGGCGTAGCGCACCATGCCGTTTAGCTGCATGCCGCGCACGATGATGAGCGGACAGTCGCTGACCGGCAGGTCCGGCGCTTCGACCTGATTTACGCCTGTATTTTTGGAGGCGAAGGCGGGCAGGGCGCAGGTGAAGAGCAGAATAAAAGACAAAAGGAGCGCGAACACGCGGTTTTTCATACGGGGACCTCCCTATGGGATCGATTTACGGCGAAAGCCGTTTTTTTTATTTTACCACCGGGAACGCGGTTTGTAAATACGCAAATCGCCGGCTTTTATTCCGGGTACAGGACCAGCTCGGACGCGACACAGCCGTAGAGATCAAAACGGACGGTCAGGGGTTCGCCCTCCTTCCATTCGAGCTCCCGCTGCCAGACGGTCTCGGTGGTATCGACGCTCCATTCGCCGTGTTCCACAGACCGCTCATCAAGCCCGAGCACCAGAACGTGCCGTCGACGCTCGGTACGAAGAGAGAGTCCGTCCGGCTCGACCCGATCCAGCAGACCGTCCAGACGCGCATACGGCATCATATGATACACGCCGTAAAGCTCCTCCGTCGCGCCGTCACCCTCCGTTGTTTCTTCCGGCGTGTAATACGTGTACGGCATCGAAGCGCCGTCGACCTCGGGAACGGGATCAGCAAAAACGGAGTGAAACTCGGTTTTCACCGCGAGCCAGTCGGACGTTCCGTCCCGGTATCGCGCAACGGTGGCCGCGTCGTCGTCCAGGATCACGACGACGCGGTCCGCCGCCGGATATTCCGGAATGCCGAAATCGGCGGGATCCGCCCGTTTTCCGAACAGACGGAAAAGCCCGAACGCGCCGGCCTGTACCAGCAGCGCCGCCGCCAGAAGGATCGCGATCCCGCGCCCGACCTTTCCTTCCCCTTTCCGGCTGCGGCATAGCTTTTTACGGAGAGAAAGGACGCCAAGCGCCGCCGCGCCGAGCGCCGTGAGGAGCGTGAACGCGAAGTGCGCCGCCTGCAGCGCGGGGGACGCCGCCGCCAGACGGAAAACGCTGTTTGCGGCCGCCATGCGGGGCAGACCGCCGGAAAACAGCTCCGCCCAGACGAACGCTGCCGGCAGCGTTACCCCGGCGGAAAAGCATAGCAGAAACGCCGCCGCCGCGCTCGGCAGGATCAGTCTGCGGCGGTAAGCGAGGAGCGCCGCGGGCACGGGTACGAACGCCCAATACGGAAAGCCGGTGTAGACCGGCGTATGGCGACGAAGCCCCGAACCATAGTCAAACAGGAAACCGAAGAGGATGAGCGCCCCTGCCGCCGCCAGCACGGCAAGACAGAGCAGGCTCAGCACGGCGTCGAGGATCCTTGAACGCCGGTGCAGGGACGCCAGCAGCGTCCCGACCCCGGCGGGGTCCTCGCCGAAGGCGTCCTCCGCCATTGCCCCCGCCTGATCCTCCGGAAAACCGCGTTGGGCATAAAGGGCTTTTTTCTCCTCGTAATGATCGTACAGCTCCGCTTCCACGTCTTTCGCGTCGCGCTTCGCGCGGATCTCCTTTCGTACGCCTTCGATATAATGCCGCATACGCGCCCTCCTTTAAGCGAGGGAGGTGCCGAGCACCTTTGAGACGGCGGAGGAAAAGGTCTGCCACTCCTCCTTTTTCTCCGCCAGCGCCCGTTTGCCCTTTGCAGTAAGGGTGTAGTACTTGCGGCGGCGGCCGTCGTACTCCTGCCAGTAGGAATCGAGCAGGCCCTCCGCCTCCAGCGCGTGCAGGATGGGATAAAGACTGCCCTCGTTCATGTGGAACAGCCCCTCGCTCATCTCCTCCAGCGTTTTGACAATGCGGTACCCGTATAGATCCTCCCGCTCCAGCACGCGCATCACCAGCGCCGCGCCGGTGCCCTTCATCAGCTCTTTGCTCACGCGCATACAGATCGCCTCCTGTAAGAAAATACCTTTGTGATATGATGCATATACATCATATCACAAGGTATCAGATCCGTCAAGCGTTTTCTTTGCTCAAGACAGCAGAGAAAAACAAAAAAATTACAATTTTGCAACCTCTATTTACAACAACTGATCCAAGTGATACTTTTAAATAGGAAAAATCTTTATAATCCATATTTTGAACCCCGGATCTTTCTGACCCGCCTGTTCCGCATACGGAAGAAAGCGAATTTTCCGGAAAAGATCCGAAGATACAAATATTTTAAAACAATATTGAAATTGCGCGAAAATTGTGGTATGATGATTTTATATAATACCGCTTATTAACAAAAAGAAAAGAGGTGTATCACGGGCTCAATTCGTCCATTGACGGGAAACACACGTTAACAGTGGTTCCCCGAACATGCGGGATACCGGCGGCGAAAACGGTTCACGCTCCGGTCCCGGCAAAAAAACAACTGGACCGTAATAATGATTGCGGAACCCGATCCTGTGATCAGAGGTTCCAGGGAGGAAATCGAATGAAAAAGATCCTTGCACTGACTCTCGCGCTGGTCTTTGTGCTTCTGCTGGCGGCATGCGGCGGCAAGAAGCCTGCGACCGACAACAACAGCGACAACGCCACCAACGCCGCGGACGGCATCGACGCCGGCAAGACCACCGTTGACTCCTACAACATGCTCTACGAGTTCAACATCACCACGCTGGATTACATCTATGATAACCACAGCACCAACGGCGACTTCACCAGCAACTTTACCGAAGGCCTGCTCACGCAGGATCCGCACGGCAAGCTGGTCGCCGGTATGGCCACCGAATGGGATCACAACGAAGACGCTTCCGAATGGACCTTCACCATCCGCGACGACGCTGTGTGGGCGACCTCTGCCGGCGAAGAATACGACGCTGTAAAGGCGGAAGATTTCGTTACCGGTCTGAAGCACGCGGCCGATTCCCAGAGCCTTGTTCTCAACCTGGTCAAAGGCCTGATCAAGGGCCTTGCCGAGTATGCGGACGGCACCGGAAGCTGGGACGACGTTGGCATCAAAGCCGACGGCAACAAGCTGACCTACACCCTTACGGGCCCCTGCGCCTATTTTGACGGCCTGACCACCTACAACGTTCTCAGACCTCTGAACGCGGAATTCCTTGAGTCTCAGGGCGACAAGTTCGGCGCGGTGGATCCCGCTTCCATCCTGTACAACGGCTGCTACATCCTTTCCTCCGTTGTTCCCGGCCAGGAAGTAAAATTCGACGCGAACCCGCTCTATTACGACAAGGACAACGTCCACGTTCAGCACGTGACCGTTACCTTTACCGACAACAAGGATCCCATGCAGAACTTCAATATGTACGTGAGCAAAGAAGTGACCAGCACCGCGATCCAGCTCGGCCAGCCCGAAATGGTTGAAAAGGCCAACGAACTGTTCCCGGACAACCAGTATAAGAGCCTGACCACCTCCACCTCCTTCTGGGGCGCCTTCAACTGGGACAGACAGTCTTACGCGCTGTGGACCGACGCCAACAAGAGCACCACCGCGAAGGAGACCGATCAGCAGAAGGCCGACACCCGCGCCGCCATCCTGAACAAGAACTTCCGTCTCGGCGTTTACGCCGCTTACTCCGAGAAGGCCTACTACGAAGTGTCCCGCGGCGAGATCGCGGAAGACATTGCGAGAAACACGCTGGTCCCCTATACCTTTACTTCTCTGAGCACGGGCGAGACCTACGGCTCTCTTGTTACCAAGTATCTTGAGCAGGAGAACGACATGTTCGCCGGCATCGACCTGAACGACGGCCAGGATGCCTGGTACAACCCCGAGCGCGCCAAGGCCTTCGCGGAGAAGGCCAAGGAAGAGCTGGGCGATTCCGTCGCCGAGTGGCCCGTACATCTCGATATCGTTGAGAACGGCACCGACGAAATGGGCAAGAACATGGCGCTCGCCATGCAGAAATCCATCGAAGACGCCATCGGCGACTACGTTAAGATCGACCTGATCTTCATGGATAACGAAGAGCAGATGCAGGACGCCTTCTACACCAACGAGCGCGGCGAAGACAACTCCATGGACCTTGCCTTCGGCGCGGGCTGGGGCCCCGACTACGGCGATCCCTACACCTACATCCACTGCTTTGACGCGGACGACGGCGATATGCTGCTCTATTCCGGCATCACCCCGCTGGTGACCGCCGACGTGGAGCGTCCCGCTTCTCAGACCGAAGCGCTGAAGACCATCGGCCTTACCGATATCAAGGCCCTGATGGATCAGGCCAACGCCGCCACCGGCGACGACAGAATCGATCTCTTCGCGCAGGTCGAAGCGAAGCTCCTTGCAAACGGTATTCTCAGGCCCTTCGCGACCAGAGGCGCCGCTCTTCAGGTATCGAACGTAAAGCCCTTCTCCGCCGGCTACGGCATGTACGGTCAGGCTTCTTACAACGTTGTTCCCTACTTCAAGTACATGGTCGTTTATGACGGCCCTGTGACCGCCGACGAATACAATACCGCGAAGGAAGCCTGGCTTGCCGGCAACTGATCGCTGCGTATTTCGCTAAACACATTTTGATCTAAATATAAAACGAGGGCTAGGTGAAGCTCATTCGTCTAGCCCTCGATTTATTTTGTAAGGAGTTGTTCCTGTGAATAAGGGTTATATTCTGAAGAGACTGATCAGATCTTTGATCTCCGTTCTTATAATCATGCTGATCGTCTTTACCCTGGTTTATACGCTCATTCCGCGCAACAGTATTTTTGCGAAAGACGACGGGTACAGGAAGCTTGCCTCAAAGCCGGATGAGAAAACGGAATACATGTTTAATATCTGGCAGAAGCTCGGATACCTGGATTTTGTCCGTTCCGCCGACAGTTTTCAGGAGCTCTACGAATTGAACTCCCCCGAAATGGAAGAAGCCCTCAAGCCCGGCTCGAAGGCCGCCGAGGAATTCAAGACAAAGTATGAAGCCGCAGGATATACCGTTGAAGCATACCCGAAAAGCGGACGTTATTATGCTTATAAAGATACCCCTATCTTGATACATATGGGAAAATGGCTCGCGAATCTGATCGAGATCGATACCCCATGGTCCGTTAAAGATGAGAACAATCCGGACCTGCGCCGGGGGATCTCTTTTGGCAGGACCGAGTCCGGCGGACTGGCGCTGATCGGCAGCGGCACAACCCACAAATATCTGCTCTATACCGACAGCCATTTCCCCTGGCTGCACCAGAACATCATCAAGCTCCAATTCGGCGAATCCTATCCCACCTATCAGGGGCTTGACGTTATGGCGGTTCTCTTCCAGAGCCAGGGCGCGGAAGTAAAAAGGCCCGTGACCTTTGACACGGGCAAAGAGGCCGATTCCGGCATCATCTTCGGGTCGCTTACCTATAAAGACGTGGTCGACCGCATAGACCAGCAGAAATTCACGGATCATTACGCCACCTTCCAAACGCAGAAGGATCAGCCCTCCATGATCGGAACGTCCTTCATCATCGGTTTTTTCGCCATGCTGCTTTCGTACCTCATCGGCCTCCCCGTAGGGCTGCTGATGGCAAGACGCAAGGATAAGCTTGCCGATAAGCTGGGCATGGTATACATCATTTTTATCATCGCGGTGCCTTCCCTTGCTTATATCTACCTCTTCCGGTATATGGCCACGGCGGCTTTCGATCTGCCGAGCGTGTTCACAACGTACGGCGCAAAGGACGTCCGCTCGTGGATCCTGCCCACCGTATCCCTCGCGCTTCCCTCCATTGCCGGACTGATGCTCTGGACAAGACGTTTCGTCGTCGATCAGATGAGCCAGGACTACGTAAAATTCGCGAAAGCCAAAGGCCTGAACCAGAAAGAGATTTTCAACAGGCACATCTTCAAAAACGCGTTTATACCCACCGCGCAGGGCATCCCGGCCTCTCTTGCCGCGTGTCTCGCGGGCGCGATCATAACCGAATCCATTTACGCCGTAGGCGGCATGGGCAAAATGCTTCCCAACGCGATCCAGCAATACAACAATGTGATGATCGTGGCTCTTGCTTTCCTGTTCTCCACCATATCGGTGCTTTCCGTAATCGCAGGAGATATCATTCTGACCAAAGTCGATCCGCGTATCTCGCTTACAGAAAAGGCAGGTAGATCCTAATGGAAGAAAACATCGTAACAACCGGGAAAGATCCTTTCGGGTTTGCTTCCTTTGATAAATATGAATCAGAACACATCGCCGCGCCGCAGTATTCTTACTGGAAATCGGTTTGGCGCACCTTCGTCAAAAACAAGTTCACGCTGGCCGTCGCCATTCTGATGCTGGTTCTGGTTCTGTTCGCGCTGATCCAGCCCTCGTTCTCCAAATACGATCCGCTGATCGCGCCCAACGTAAACGATGAGAGCATGCGGTTCATCAAGCCCAACGCCGAGCATATTTTCGGCACCGACAACATCGGCAACGAGGTGTTCGACGTGGTATGGGCGAGCGCCAGAAACTCGATCATCATCAGCTTTGTGTGTACGATCATCAACATGATCATCGGCGT
>CADBOC010000054.1 GCA_902796175.1 Oscillospiraceae bacterium
CGGGTGGTGTAGTTCGTGACGTCGCTCTCTTTGAGCTCGATGACGCGCATGCTGCGGTCGGCCTTGGAGCCGTAGGCGCGGAAGCCGGTGCCGCCGTTGTAGCCCATGCGGATGCCGTCGTCCGTAACGCCGGTAAAGTTATCGATGTGGTCGTGCGCGAAATAGGCGCCCATGATATCGCCCTGTTCCACCCACGCCTGATACTGGCCGGTGATGTGGTCGAAATCCTCGGAACAGGGGGCCTCGTCCAGTCTGCCTTCGGCCTTGGTCTCGTCGATGATATACCAACTGTGGTCGCGGCGGGCGTAGATCGAGCCGGGGGTGTTCCAGTCGCACTTTTTCAGCAGGTTATATACTTCCTTTACGGGGATGTGCTGGAAGTTGAGGGAGGGCACCGCCTCGCCGCCGTTTTCGGCTTTGAGCGCCTCGCTCTGCGCCTTGTACCAGTTCACCTGCTCTTCGGTGACGCCGGCGTAGCCGCCCTCGGGGGCCTTGTTGTTGGTATCCATCATATAGATGTTGAATACGGTCTTGCTGCCGTCCGCCGACATGACCGGCACGCTGTAGGTGAAGGGATCGCCCTCGGGGCCGTTCTCGGTGGAAACGAAGCAGTCGTACTTCGTGTAGATCTCATACTGGCCGGCCTCATCCAGCGTTTTTTCGCGGTCGTGGTCGTGGTTGCCGAGCGTCGCCATGAAGGGGATGCCGCGCTTTTCGATCGGCGCGAACATGTTATCGAGCGAAAGAGCGAAATCCTCAGGGCTCGCAAAGGGATAAACGTCAGAAAGCTGGTCGCCGACAAAAACGACGAGGTCCGGCTTTTCCTGCTCGAGCGCCGCCTCGATGAACGCGGCGCAGCGCGGATCCGCTCCCTTGCCCACGTCCTGCGTGTCGTTCATCATCAGGATCTTGAAGGTGCCGTCCGCATTGAAGCGCAGAGAGGTCTCGGGGCTCTTCGCGCCGGCGACGGCGGCAAAGCCCAGCAGCATGCAGAGGCTGAGAACAACGGAGAGAGCTTTTTTCATACAGGGTCTTTCCTTTCGGGGGGATTTTTATATATTTTATCTCTTTTTTCCGGCGGAATCAAGCGGTATTCTGTGAACAAACAAAAAAACGCTTGCTTTTTTGCCGGCAGAGAGCTATACTCAGCTTAAAACTATCACAATTCATTATATCTGCATCTTTTTATATAACAGTATATAATAAAGGAGACTGTTCTATGCTCGATCCCAAGCTTTATTCCCTGATCAGCGTCTACGAATGCGGCAGCTTCAGCGCCGCCGCGAAGCGTCTTTCCGTCACCCAGCCGGCGGTCAGCCAGCACATCAAGGCGCTGGAGCAGGAGCTCAAGATCAAGATCTTTGAACGCAGCGCCGGAAAGCTGATCCTGACCCCGCAGGGCAAACGGGCGCTGCGCTGCGCGCAGAAAATGGCGGGGCTCGAACGCGTGCTCAAGCAAGAGCTGATCGATTCCGCCGGCATGAGCGACCACCTGACCATCGGCGTGACGCACACGGCCGAGAGCAGCGCGTTCGTGGAAGCCCTCGCCCGTCTTTGCGCCGAAAACGCCGGCATCACGATCAAGATCATCACAAAGGGCATCGGGGCTCTGTACCGGATGGTAAAAAGCTACGAGCTCGACCTTGCCGTGGTGGAAGGCCGCGCAGAGGATCCGCAGCTCGATTTCTATCCGCTCGACACCGATACGCTGGTGCTTGCCGTCGCCCCGGAACACCCCTTTGCGGAACGGGAGACCGTAACGCTGGACGAGCTCAGACAGGAGAAAATGATATTGCGGCTGCCGAACTCCGGCACAAGAAACCTGTTTGTGGCGCATCTCGAAAGCCATGGAAGACGCATCGAGGAATTCAACGTCATTTTAGAGATCGACAACGCCGCCACCATCAAGGATCTGGTGCGCAGGGGCTTCGGCGTTTCGATCCTGCCGAAGAGCGTCTGTCTTGACGAGCTGAAAAAAAAGAAGCTCGCGCTGCTGCCCGTTGCGGACCTGAGCATGCAGCGCGAGATCAACCTTGTGTTTCAGAAGGATTTCTCCCAGAAGGAGACGCTCCACGAGATCGTGGAGGCTTATAACGATACGGTGCGGCACTACCGGTGACCGTTATTTTACGGGGATCAGTTTTTCCTTTCCGCCCATGTAGGGACGAAGCGCGGCGGGAATGTTCACGCTGCCGTCGGCGTTGAGGTTGTTCTCAAGAAACGCGATCAGCATGCGGGGCGGGGCCACGACCGTATTGTTGAGGGTATGCGCGAGGTATTTGCCGCCCTTGCCCTTGACGCGGATCTTGAGCCGCCGGGCCTGCGCGTCGCCGAGGTTGGAGCAGGAGCCGACCTCGAAATACTTCTGCTGGCGGGGGCTCCACGCCTCCACGTCCACGCTCTTTACCTTCAGATCGGCCAGATCCCCCGAGCAGCACTCCAGCGTTCTGACCGGGATATCCAGCGAACGGAAGAGATCGACGGTGTTTTTCCAGAGCCTGTCATACCACATTTTGCTCTCTTCGGGACGGCAGACGACGATCATCTCCTGCTTTTCGAACTGGTGGATGCGGTATACGCCGCGCTCCTCGATGCCGTGAGCGCCCTTTTCTTTGCGGAAGCAGGGCGAATAGCTCGTGAGCGTAAGGGGCAGATCCTCCTCGGGCAGGATGGTATCGATGAATTTGCCGATCATGGAATGCTCGCTGGTGCCGATGAGATAGAGGTCCTCCCCTTCGATCTTATACATCATGGCGTCCATCTCGGCGAAGCTCATCACACCGGTGACCACGTCTGAACGGATCATGAAGGGCGGCACGCAGTAGGTAAAGCCCCTGTCGATCATAAAGTCGCGCGCGTAGGAGATCACGGCGGAGTGCAGGCGTGCGATATCGCCCATCAGGTAATAAAAACCGTTGCCGGCTACTCTTCTGGCGGCGTCGAGATCGATGCCGTTAAAGCGCTCCATGATCTCCGTATGATAGGGGATCTCAAAATCCGGCACGACCGGCTCGCCGAAGCGCTCGACCTCCACGTTTTCGCTGTCGTCGCGGCCGACGGGCACGGTGGGATCGATGATGTTCGGGATCGTCATCATGATCTTTTGGATCTTTTCGGCGTATTCCGCCTCTTTTTCCTCGCACAGCTGCAGCTCGCGGGCGTCCGCCGCCACCTGCGCCTTTACGGCTTCGGCCTCCTCGCGCTTGCCCTGCGCCATCAGGCCGCCGATCTGCTTGGAGAGCGCGTTGCGGTTCGCGCGCAGCGTATCCGCGCGCAGCTTGTTTTTGCGGCTCTCTTCATCGAGCGCGAGCACCTCGTCCACCAGAGGGAGCTTCGCGTCCTGGAATTTTTTGCGGATGTTTTCCCGCACCGCCTCGGGGTTCTCTCTTAAAAAGCGAATGTCGATCATGATCGTTCCTCCTTACTCTACTCTGCTTGAAATATCCGGATCAGTTTCATCAGGTCTTCCCTGTCAAAAAATTCGATCTCCAGTTTGCCGCCATTTTCGCCGCCCGAAACATGCACCCTGCGCTGCAGAGCCGAAGAGAGGGCGAGACCGGTCTCCTCAAAGAACTTTTCTCCCAGTTTTTTTGGTACGGGCGCTCTGGGCGGCTGGTTCAGCTTTTTAACGAGCGCCTCCGTCTGCCGGACGGAAAGGCGTTCTTCTATGACCTGTTTTGCCGTCTCCTCGGTTTTTTCGGGGTCCTTCAGCCCCAAAAGCGTGCGCGCGTGCCCGGCGGAAAGGCTGCCGTCGATCACATACTGCCGCACGGCTTCCGGCAGAGAGAGCAGCCGCAGCGCGTTCGCCACCGCCGGCCTCGATTTCGAGAGCCGCTCGGCCGTACGCTCCTGCGTCATGCCGAACTCATCCATCAGCCGTCTGATGCCCTCGGCCTCCTCGATGGCGTTCAGGTCTTCGCGCTGCAGGTTTTCCACCAGCGCGATCTCGGCCGCCTCGGCGTCGGTCAGCGCCTTGATCACAACGGGCACCTCCGTGAGCCCCGCCTCGCGCGCCGCGCGCCAGCGCCGCTCCCCCGCTACGATCCGGTAGCTGCCGTCCGATACCGGTCTTACAAGCAGCGGCTGCAGCACGCCGTGCTCCCGTATGCTGTTCGCGAGCTCCCCGAGGGCGATCTCGTCAAATACGCGGCGCGGCTGCGATCGATCCGGCTCTATCTCGCCGATCGGCAGCGTTACCGCGTTTTCGGACTGCAGCGCCTCGGCGGCGTTATCAAGAAACAGATCGCTGAAGCCCTTGCCGAGTCCTCCTTTTTTTGATGCCATTCCCGGTTTATCCTCCTGTATTTCCGTATTACGGATCCTGCTTTTCTAAAAATTCCTGCGCCAGCGCGATATACGCCGCGGCGCCGGTCGACTTTTTATCGAAATAGAGGATCGGCTCCCCGTAGCTCGGCGCTTCCGACAGCCGGACGTTGCGCGGAATCGTCGTCGCGTAGACCTTTTTGGGAAAGAAGCGTTTAACCTCCTCCACGACCTGCTGGGTCAGATTCAGTCTGCCGTCGTACATCGTGAGCAGAACGCCCTCAAGCTCGATATACGGGTTATAAAGGCGCTTGATCTGCCGGACCGTCGCCATGAGCTGGGAAAGCCCCTCCAGCGCGTAGTACTCGCACTGGATCGGCACAAAAAACGTATCCGCCGCCGTCAGCGCGTTCAGTGTGATCAGCCCGAGCGAAGGCGGGCAGTCCAGAAATATATAATCATACTGTTCCCATACCGGGATCAGCGCGTTTTTCAGCAGCCGTTCACGCCCGTTCACGTCTATGATCTCAAGCTCCGCGCCGGCCAGATTCATATTGGCGGGCATCAGATCCACGTTTTCAAACGCCGTATGTACGATCGCTTCGGCGGCGCCTGCTCTGGCGGTGATCACATCGTAGCTCGACACCTTTACGCCGCGTTTATCGACCCCATAGCCGCTTGTGGAATTCCCCTGGGGGTCGATATCCGCCAGCAGCACGCGCCTGCCCCGGGCGCCGACGCAAGCGGCAAGATTCACAGCGGTCGTCGTTTTGCCCACGCCGCCCTTCTGGTTCAGGATCGCAACGGTTTTTGCCATACAGTGGGCTCCTTTCTTCATGATTGGATACAAGTATAACAAAACGCGGCATAAAAATCAATAAGATTCTGCTGTTTCACGTGAAACAACCGCAAAAGCGAACGGACAGCCCGGGGGAAACAGGCTGTCCGTTCGCTTGGTTGGGGGTGTGAAAGAGAAAGATATGGAATATGATAAAGGGCTTTTCGGCCCGTTTATCCGGTTATTTCGCGATGCGGATCTCGTAGCGGACGCTCTCATCGTCCTCCTGCCTGCTGCATTCAGACGGCACCCCGCTGACCTGAAGCTCGGCGATCGCGTGATCTATGGTATTTACAAAGACCGTTCCGTCTCTGAACCTGCACACAACGACGCGCGGGGACGGCTCCGTTTTTTTCAGAAGCTGGTCGGATCGTTTTTTCGCCTCGCTCAGCGTAAGGCGGCGCGAAACGATCTGGTCGAAGAGCTTTTGCCGGTCCTCATCGCTGTGACGCACCAGCAGCTGCGCGAACCGTTCGGTAAGCCCCGCCTCCAGCACTTTTTTCCGCAGCGCCGCGGGAATGGACAGGAGCCGCAGCTTTGACTGAATCTCCTGCAGCGAAAAGCCCGTCTCAGCGGAGAGCGTCTGCAGATCCAGCGCGTAAAGATCGCGGATGCGTTCCAGCGTCAGCGCTGTTTCAAAATAACTCAGAGCGCGTCGTCTCGTATTGTCGGCAAGGCTCGCGAGCGAGGCGGTCAGACCCTTCATTTCTGTGAGGATACACGGGACCTCCGTGAGCGAAAGCCGCCGCGCCGCGCGCAGACGCATCTCGCCCGAGATCACGGTATAATGATCCGAAGGGTCGTATACGACGGTCAGCGGCTCCAGAATACCGAGCCTTTCGACCGAAGCGCAGAGCTCGTCCAGATATTCCGAATTATAATAGATACGCGGCCGCAGCGGATTTTCCCGTATGAGGGACGTGGGGATATACAGGATCTGTCCGCCGCATCTGAATCTGTTTCGTTTCATCATGGCCATATCATACCACGTCCGGATAAAAAAACAAAGCGAACGCTGTCGCCTGTTTTTTATGAAATATTGCCGCTCAAAGCGGTTTTTTGGCGATCTGAGCGGAATTCCGGGGATATTTCGGGGGCGTGTGCGATTTTTTTTCAAAGATCAGGATCTCGCGCTCGGCTCCGCCCGGCAGCGTGATACGCTCCCGTCGCCTGAGGGACGCGCCGAGGTTCGCCGCCGCGCCGACGCCGCGCTGCGCCTCCTCCGGCGAGAGAGGGGCTTTCAGCGGCGCGAACAGGCCGCCGACGCGAACAAGGGGCACGCAGTATTCGCTGAGCGTTTCAAGGGACGCGACTGCGCGCGCCGTTACCAGATCGAAGCGTTCCCGGTACTGCGAACGTTTTCCCGCGTCCTCCGCCCGAACGTGAACGATCTCGACGGGCGTTTCCGTCAGTCGGCTCAGCGAACGCAGAAACGCGAGCTTTTTATCAACGGAATCAAAGAGCGTCACACGAAGATCCGGCCGCGCGATGGCAAGACACATTCCGGGAAAACCTGCGCCGGTGCCCACGTCGCAGATCTTCGCGCCCTGCGGGATCCCGGGATTGGAAAGCAGGGTCAGGCTGTCCGTAAAATGCTTTACGGCGATCTCCTCCGGCAGCGTGATCGCCGTAAGATTCACCTTTTGATTGTACCGGACGAGCTCTTGCGCGTACACGTCAAAGCGGCGGAGCGTATCAGGCGGAAGACTCACGCCGACCTGCGACAGGGCGCGTTCAAAAAAAGACAGGTCGATCAAGCCTCGTCACTCCCCTTTCCGTGTTTGCCGAGCCAGATGATCAGCACGCTGATATCCGCGGGGCTCACGCCCGAGATGCGGCTGGCCTGACCGATGTTTCCCGGGCGGATCCGGCTTAGTTTTTCGCGCGCCTCGATCCTCAGGTTGACGATCGACGCGTAATCCAGATCCGGCGGC
>CADBOC010000055.1 GCA_902796175.1 Oscillospiraceae bacterium
GGGGGCGGCTGAGGGCAGCCGCGCTACCGATGAAGGCGGCCTCTGCGCCTCGCCGAAAACGATTCCTCTGCCTCGACAAATCCGTATTTGCCGGATAAAAAACGGGGTCCCGGACGCGCAAACGCAGGGAGCCCCGTTTGATCATGATTCAGAATTTAACGCCGGGGTCGCGGAATTCCTTCAGGCGCTGTTCGTAGGCGGCCATCGCCTCGCGCCGGAAGGCGGCTTCGGCCTTCACGCCGAGCAGCCCCAGCAGATACTCCGTGAAGAGCGGGTTATTGGGGAGGATCGGCCCCAGGACAGAGGTCAGAATACAGTTGTTTCGCCGCGCGCCCTCAAAGGCGCTTTTCAGGTCATACCCGACGCCGCGCTCCACCTTCAGAAAGGCCGAAGCGCTGTTGTCGCCGTATACGCGGCTGAACTGGGAGCGAAAGCCGATCACGGGCAGATCGCCGCAGTACCCCAGCACCTTGCCGTTGTATCGGTCGAACAGATCCGTTTTAACGGTGAAGTCGAAGATCCCGAGGCCCTCGGTCTCTATTTTTTCGGTGACGTAGGAGATATGCCGCATCAGCACCTCGCCCGCGTTGCCGGTGAAGAGAAAGCCCGTGCCGTTCTCAATAAGCGACGCGATGCGGTCTTTGAAGGGGCGCAGCGTTTCGATGACGCGGCGCTGGGTGTTCTCCGTCATGCTGCCCATGAGGATCAGATCGGGCGTATGCTCCGCAAAAAAGGGCTTTTCTGTCAGCGGCGTTTCGATGAATTCGGCGTCCGGCAGCGTCTGCCGCAGGTAGTGGGCGTTTTCGGCGTCGCCGAAGAGGTTGCACACCTCCGGGAACAGGATTTCAATTCGCATGACGCGCCCCCCTTTCGAGCAGACGGCGCTCTTCGGCGAGCGCCTCGTCGAGCCAGTAGTTTTCAAACAGCAGATAAACGTCGGAATAGGTATCGAGATCCACAAGATCCGAGCAGTTTTTCACCTCATCGGTCGTGACGATCTTTGCAGGATCCACGCCGCTCATCACGGCCCTGAGCACATGATCGCGGCAGCGCTTGCCGGCGAAGATCAGTCGGTCGATCCCGGGGTCGGTCAGGGGCGTATAATCGAGATCGTAGAGCCAGCAGGTGGATTCCACGTTGCGCTCGTTATCCTCTTTGTCGTCGATGATGAGCAGCAGGCACTTTTTATCGCCCGGGCATTTCGCCGTATAGGCGAACACGCGGCTCACCGCCACGGGGTTCTGCCCCTTGGCAAGGATGCGCGTTAAACGCAGGGAGCCCGCGGTCGAAACGTCGTACCGCGTTTTGACAAGCTCGGTCTTTTGCAGGGCCGCTTCGATCTGCTCCGCCGATACGCCGAGGGTATCGAGCAGCGCGATCGCGCCGCAGAAATTGAAGACGTTCACGATGTTGTCGTTCACCAGACGGAAGACGCGTTCCCTGCCGCCGTGAGAGACGGTGAAGGTTACGGCCTCCCGGTCGATCGCGGTGACGGTATAGTCCCGCGCCGGGGAGGCGAAATCGCAGGCCGTGCAATGCCAGCGGCCGATGTGGTTATACCGCAGGTACTCTGCCGCAAGCGGCGCGCCGCACTTCGGGCAGTAGACGATGTCGCGCGCCTTCATGCCCTCCGTTTTTTCGGGGATCTCGGCGTCCACGCCGAAGAAGACCTTTTTTTCGCACTGCGGCGCGAGCCCAGCGCAGATGATATCGTCGGCGTTGAGCACCACCGTCGTTTGTTCCGGTACCGCGGAATTGATGATAAAGGAGATGAACTCCGTATGCGCGTTGCGCTTTAAGGAATCGCGCATGATGTTGTTGCAGAGGATGTAATCCGGCGCCATATACGGATAGACCTTCAGGGAAGAACGCTCGTCCACCTCGATGACGGCGTAAGGATTCTTGTGTCTGCCGCGAAAATCGGAGTTTTCAAGCAGCGCGGCGGCGACGCCCGCCTGCACGTTGGAGCCGAATGAGTTATTGGTAACGGCGTACCCGGCGCTCTGCAGCACGGAGGTGATGAAGTTGCTCGTGGTGGTCTTGCCGTTGGTGCCGGTGACGCAGATGAGCGTTTCGGGCTTTTTCAGCCCGCCGATGAAATCGGGATCCACCGCGAGGGCGACGAGGCCCGGCATATAGCTCGCGTTGCGCCCGAGCAGCCGCAGCCCGAACGCGGTGAGCTTGCCCGCCGCCATGGCGCAGCCGAATCTGAGCTTTCCCATACTATCTTTCCTTTCTGATCGTACCTAAAAAAATTGACCGCACAAAGTACGGTCAAAAAAAATGGAGCGGATGACGAGGCTCGAACTCGCTACCTCCACCTTGGCAAGGTGGCGCTCTACCAGATGAGCTACATCCGCTTACCGGAAACGAGCATATTTTAGCAGAAAAAGATCCGGATGTCAAGAGGACATCCGGATTTTTTTGAATTTTTTTGCAACCCGTTCGCTTCTCACCTGCGGGGGGTCCTGTCACTCGCCGCCCGCCTGCGATCCGTCCTTCGTTTTACAGGCACAGTTTACCATGCGTCCCTTAAACGAAGCCTAAAAAGAAGATCAGTCGATCGTCAGTTTGCGGGGCTCGGGTACCACGGGCGCGAGCTTCGGCATGGTAAGCGTAAGAACGCCGTTTTCGTATTTCGCCCGAATGGCGTCGGAATCGATACCGCTCACGTCGAAGCTGCGGGTATAGGAACCGTAGGAGCGTTCGCAGCGGACGTACTGCTTTTTCTCATCCTCGTTCTCGTGGGCGGAGTGACGCTCGGCCGTGATTGTGAGCGTATCGTTCTGTACCTCGACGCTGATATCCTTTTTATCGAAGCCCGGGAGATCCGCCTCCAGAACGTAATCGGTTTCGGTCTCGCGGATGTCGGTGCGGAAGGGCGGCGTCGCCGTGCGGGTGAAGAAGGGATCGCCGAAGAAGCTGCGCTGGATATCGTCCAGCTCTTTGAAGGGGTTATACGCCGCGTGGGTCCTGTGGGTGAAAGGAATGATCTCAAACATGTTCGTTACCTCCGTTTTGTTTTCTGTTATAGTATGCGTTTGTTTGATTTGTTTATGCCGTTCCCTGTCCGGCAATTGTATAATACCCCATTATTGTTGCATCTGTGTGTTCTTTTTGTTGCTAATCTGTAAATATTAGCACTCTTTAAACAAGAGTGCTAATATTTACAGATTACAAATCCACATCTTCGAATCTCCATTCTCAATCCCCCTCTCCAGACTCCCCTCTCAAAACAAAAAAACTCTCCCTTGCAACCGCGCCGCCGTCGTGCTATAATCAGGCAGAAAAAAAGATCCCGATCCGAAAGGAGCTCTGACCGCTATGAGACCCGCTGTTCTCTTTGCCGCCGTGGGCGCCGCCGCCATGGGGGCGGCCGCCGCGCGCTTTGTCGCCGGAACGGCGCGCGCCGCCGAAATGCCGGAGGGCTTTACCGTGACCGCCCATTCGGGCTCAATGGGCCTGCCCGATAATTCCATCGAGGCGATGGAGGCCGGCGTCGCCGCCGGGGCGGACGTCGTGGAATTCGACCTGCGCTACAACGCGAAGGGCGAGCCCATCCTCTCCCACGACGAAGCCGAGGACGCCGTGCCCCTTTCCGCCGTCTTCGCCTTTTTACAGGCGCACCCGGGCGTGCGGGCGAACGTGGACGTAAAGGATACCTCTCATCTTGAGACGGTGGAGCCCCTCGCCGACGCCTGCGGCGTAAAAGACCGTCTGTTCTACACCGGCGTAAGAGAGAAAGACGTGCCCGCCGTGCGCGAGAAAAGCCCCAACATCCCCTACTGGCTCAACGCCGACGTACCGCGCGCGCTGCCGCTGCCCGGCGCGTACAAAAAGCTCATTCAGAAAATACGCGATCTCGGCGCGGTGGGAATCAACCTGTACCACGGCCCCGTGACCCCCGCCTTTGTGCGCGCCTTTCACGCCGCTGGCCTGCCCGTAAGCGTCTGGACCGTGAACGAACGCCGCGATATCCTGCGCATGCTCGCCGCGAAGCCCGACAATATCACGAGCCGCAAGCCGGACCTTGTGCGCGCCATTCTGGACGCACGCGCGCGCTGACGCCCAAGTCAACCGGTTACGGAGAATAAGCAGAAACCAGCCTCCCGGGCGTTCGACTGTCCGGGAGACTGGTTCATTTATAATTCCTTCTATTGCGCATTTCTCTTAAATGTGTTAATATTAGAACATATACAAAACAAATATCGGGAGGTTTGTTATGGATACCCTTCGCATCGCCTTCGCCGGCAAGGGGGGCGTCGGCAAGACGGCGCTTTCCGCCGCGTTCATCCGCCTGCTTTCCGAGCGGTTCCCGGATAAAAAGATACTGGCCGTGGACGCGGACCCCGCCGTGGGGCTTTCAACCGCCCTCGGCATGGAGCCGCCGCTGACCCTTGACGAGGTGCGCGTAAAGATCGCCGAGAGCATCGACCAAGGCGAAACGGCGGACGCCGTCTCGCTGCTCAGCGAAGCGCGCTTTCATTTAGAGGACTGTATCGCGGAAAAAGGGCCGATCTCCTTTTTCGCAATCGGCAGGCCGGAATCCGCCGGCTGCTACTGCAAGGTGAACGCTTACTTAAAGCAGGTGCTGGAGGCGATCTCTGGCAATTACGACTTTGTGGTGATCGACGGCGAGGCGGGCATTGAACAGATCAACCGCCGCGTGATGGAGACGGTAGACCGTCTTGTATTGGTGAGCGATTTAAGCCGCAAGGGCCTGGACGTGGTACGCACGATCCGCTCCGTCGCCGAACGCCTTGTCGCCTGCAAAGAGGCGGGGCTGATCTTAAACCGCGCCTTCTCGGACTTTGACCCCGCCGGGGCCGATCTGCCGCCCGTGCTCGCCGTGATCGGCGACGACCCGAATCAGGCGCGGCTCGACGCCATGGGCGAGAGCGTGTTCAACCTGCCCGCCGATTCCGCGCTGCTCGCGGGCGCGGGGCAGGCGCTGGACGCGATCCTCGCAAAAGCCGGGGCATGAACCTGTTTGACGACTGCCTGAAGCGGCTTTGGGAGCTGCTGCCGGGGGAGGCGGACAAACGCGCCTCTTACCTGCCGGAGCTTGCCGCCCCGGAGGGCGATAAGAACGCGATCCTCTTTCGGGATGAGACCGCTTTTGAACTCGGCGGCGGCGGCAAGCCCGCGGCCTGCGGCTTTCTCTTCGGCGATCTGCCGCCGGGGCCGGACGAGACGCTGCTCTACGGCAGGGATCTGAGCGAGATCGAAAGCGATTCGCCCTACGCGCATTTTACCGTTGTGAGCTTAAAGCCGGAGGCGGAGGAGACGCTCTACGCCGAAACGCTCAAGGAGATCGCCTTCAAGGGCTTTCAAACCTACCCCGCAGGCTTTCATCTGCGCGTCTCCCCATCCGCGGGGCGAGAGCAGGCAAGGGTCGCGAAAGCGGCGCTCGCGCAAACGCCGCCGCTCTCCTTCCTGAACGTCGGCGCGGGGCTGATCCGCCTGTTAAAGACCCACCCCGCCGTCGAACGGGCGACGACCGTTTACGTCACCCGGCCGGACCTTGATCACGCCGCCTTCGCGGCGCTGGCGCGAAAAGCGAAGCAGATCGCGAACGCCCTCGAAAGCGCCTACGGCATGAACGAGCTCGACTGCGCCGCCTGCAGGATGAAGCCCGTCTGCGACGAGATCGAGGGGCTCAGAGAGCTGCACGCGAAACGCGCGCACGGCTGAAGCAGCGAAAACCGTAAAAAAAGACATAAAGATGAAAGATGAAAGATGAAAATGGGGCCTGCGGCCGGCATTTTAAACGGCGCTTCAGCGCCGTAAATGATGAAAGACAAAACAGGGCAAACCGTCGTATTCTGCGCAAAGGTCCGGCTCCGTTTTTTATGAAACAAAACGCGGAGCGTTTTCCGATTTCGTCTTTCATCTTTCATCTTTCGTAACTTTATTACCGGCACACCAAACAGGAGAGGAGAAAAGCCATGAGATATTACGCCGGCTGCGACGTGGGGTCCACGTACACGAAGGCCGTGATCGTGGATGAGACGGGCGCGATCTGCGCCTCGATCATCCGGCGCAGCAAAATAAACGCGGAGGTATCCTCCCGCCTTGCGATGGAGGCCTGCGTCGAACAGGTGGAGGGGCTCTCTTCAACGGAGGACCTCGCCTATATCGTCGGCACGGGCTACGGGCGGAACCGCGTGCCCTTCGCGCACGAAAACGTATCGGAAATAAGCTGCCACGCGATGGGCGTACATGTGACCGACCCGACGGTGAAGGCCGTGATCGACATCGGCGGGCAGGATGTGAAGGGCATCGCGGTCGCGCCGGACGGCACGGTGAAGAACTTCGCGATGAACGACAAGTGCGCCGCCGGGACCGGCCGCTTTTACGAGGCCATGGCGCGGTCCTTCGAGATGACGCTGGAGGAATTCAGCAGTCTGTCGCTGCGGGCGAAAAACGCGATCCCGATCACGGCGCAGTGCACCGTATTCGCGGAATCCGAGGTGATCGCCCTTGTCGGCGAGGGCAAAGCGCCTGAGGAGATCGCAGCAGGCATTCAGATGGCGCTGGCGAAGCGCTGCTTCGTCATGGCGAAAAAGGCCGGCGCGATCGACCATATCGCCCTTACGGGCGGCTGCGCAAAAAACGAGGGACTGAAAAAGGCGATCGAAAAGGTGCTGAAGATCCGCATGATCTCCCTTGGGGTCGACCCGCAGCTCATGGGCGCCCTCGGCGCGGCGGAGTTTGCAAGAAAGAAAGGCGGTAAGGCTTAAATGCGGGACTTAAAACACAGGGTGTTCTTCGAGCGTCTGCTCGACGACCCGAAAAACGAACTGACCGAGGCCGCGCTGGCGGCGGGGAACCTCGCCCTCGGCTACTCCTGCTACTTTGTGCCGGAGGTGCTGCTGAACCTCGCCGGCTGCTTTTCGCTGCGTCTCAGAGCGCCGGGGATCGCAGATACCTCCATCGCCACCTACTACATGAGTGAAAAAACCTGCATGTACGCCCGCAGCATTTTGGAGCGTGCGATCGAGGGCGGGTACAACTTTCTTGCGGCGCTCATCAGCACCGAGACCTGCGGCGTGATGCACCGGGCTCACGAGCATTTTGAGATGCTGGATCTGGTGAAGGACGTAAACGACCGCTTTTTCGTCTCGCACTTCGACGCGCCCTTCGTCACGAAGGATTACGCCCTCGCCCACTACGAGCGGCAGCTCAAAAAGCATCTGCTCGACCGTCTGGCCGAAACCTACGGCGTGGACGTTTCGGAAGAGGCGCTCTTCGCCGCGATCGAAAAGCACAACCGGCTCTGCGGGGTCGTTTCTGAGATCGGCGCGTTCCGCAAGCTCCCCAATCCGCCGATCACGGGCTACGAATTCCACCTGATCGAGCTTGTGAGCGAGTGCTGCCCGCACGACCTGATCCTTCCCTTTCTGGAGGAGACGCTCGAGGAGCTCAAGACCCGCGAACCGGACGACAAGCCCCCATACCGCGCGCGCGTGGTGCTGGCCGGCGGCGAGAACGACGACCCGGCATTCACAAAGCTGATCGAGGACTGCGGGGCCTTCGTCGCGGCGGACCGCTACTGCTTCGGCTCTCTGCCGGGCCGGGAACCGATCGAGGTAAGGGAAGGCGAGACGGCCCTCTCGGCGATCGCGCGGCATTACATAGAGACCAACCAGTGCCCGCGCTTTATGAACCCCGAAAAGGTACACGGCAGAAAGCAGTACCTGAGAACGCTGGCGGACGAATATCATGCCGACGGTCTGATCGTGCAGCAGATGAAATTCTGCGAATACTGGGAATACGAGCGCATGTACTGCCAGCACGTGATGGAGACGGAGTACGGCCTGCCCTGCATGGGCGTGGAAAAGGAGTACGTGATCGCCTCCGTCGGGCAGCTAAGGACCCGCTTTCAGGCCTTTGTGGAAGCGCTTGAGACAAAGAAACTCGAAAGGGAGGGCTGAACGTGGCGAAAAAACCGGACCGCGGTACGCGCAGCCGCTTTTACGACGGCTATGAGCTTGCGCGGTGGCGCAAGTGGAAGGGCTTCAGGGATTCGTGGGTAGACTTCCGCGAATGGCTGACGGAGAAAAAGATCAGCGGCGAGCTCTTAAAATCCGACCCCGTGCGGGCGTTCAGGGCCCTCACCTACTACCACTGGATGGCTCCGTACCTTGGCAGCGGCAGCATGGTGGACCGCACCATCGACGACGCGCACGGCGAAGCGCTGCTCATCGCCCACAAGTATATGCAGTTCCTGCTCAAAAGCAACGTGGACGCCCTCGTCAAGATCTTAAAGGCGGACGAACGCTTCGGCAAAAACGACCTCTCGAAAAAGATCGTCATCTTTGAGCAGGACGCCTCCCCCATTCTGATCGGCGGCTTTCCGAACCTGACCAACGCCGTGGAGGAGCCCTACTTCGGGATCCTCGCAACGGCGAACGACCAGCACGCGGGGCACTATTTCACCGATATCATCGATTCCTTCGGTCTTCCCTCCGATTCCTGCCGCAACTCCTCGGCGGTGTGCGGCGTGGCGATCGACGACCAGCTCCCCTACTACGGCGCCTGTCTCATCACCAGCAACGCCCCCTGCGACTCCAGCGTCATGAACTCCTCTGTCGTGGAGCGGCGGCTGCGCGTGCCCTCCATTCAGGGCTGCACCCCCATGCGCTGGAAGGACGAGGACACCCGCGAATACGCCGTCGCCCACGTAAAAGAAGTGATCGCATTTATCGAGGAATGCACCGGCGAGACCTTCGACTGGGACGCGTTCTTCAAGACCGTGCGGCAGTACAACGAGGAGACCCGCATCCAGCACGAGCTGTGGGAGCTGGCCAAATCCCCCTATTACCCGGTGCCCAGCGTCCCCAACCTGCTGTACCGGTCCTTCCAGCTCTCCTTTTCCAGCGGGCTGAACGAAAA
>CADBOC010000056.1 GCA_902796175.1 Oscillospiraceae bacterium
AGCTCCCGCTTCAGCTTCCCCCCGTCGCCGCGAACGCCCATGGCGAGCACCACGGCGTCGCAGGGGAGAAAGGCGCGGGCTTTTTTCATTTTGTCGAAGACGGTGATATGGTCCTCGCCGATCGCCTCGAGCGCCGTATTCAGCAGGAACTTTGCGCCGCGGGGGCGGATGCGGCTCAGGGAATCCTCCACGAACTGGAACCACGCGCCCGGGGCGATCTCCTTCGCCATCTCCACGACCGTTACGCCGTTTTCGGCTTCGCACAGAGCCTCCGCCGTCTCAAGGCCCGTTAAGCCGCTGCCGATCACGGCGACCTTCCGGCCGCTGAGCTTCACCCTGCCGGTCAGGATCTCGGGGGCGGTATATACGTGGGGCTGCGCGATCCCGGGGACGGAACGCGGGCGGATCGGTTCGCCGCCCGTCGCCAGAACGGCCAGATCGGGCTTTTGGGCCGCGATGAAGGCGGCGTCGGCCTCTTTGCCGAAGGTGAAGCGAGCGCCGAGGGACTCCGCCTCTTTCATCAGATCCTCCGCGCACCAGCGAAGCTTTTCTTTACGGGGGCCCGCTGCGGCGACGTTCACCTGCCCGCCGGGAATCTCCGCTTTTTCATAGACGTGAACGGCGTATCCCTTGCGGGCGAGCGTGATCGCGGCTTCAAGGCCCGCGGGGCCCGCGCCGACGACGAGGGCGGTTTTGCCCGCGCCGTCTTTCGGCATGGCGGCGTCGGCGTCCTCGTACCCCGCGGCGGGGTTCAGGGCGCATTCGCCGGGCCTGCCGACGGTGGCGTTCGCGATAAACGATTGGATGCAGTGCAGGCAGCCGATGCAGCGGCGGATCTCCTCCGGCCTGCCCTCCTTCGCCTTTTTCGCCCACTCAGGGTCGCAGATGAAGTTTCGGGCGGAGCCGATCAGATCCTGACAGCCCTCTTTGAGCTGCCGCTCGGCCTGTTCGGGGGAGCGGATGAAGTTCGCCGCGATCACGGGGACAGAGACGACGGACTTGATCTCTTTGGCGAGGTACGCCCGCCAGCCCGGCTCAAAGGAGGTCGGCTCCAGCCAGTAATTGTACGCGTCGTAGCAAGCCGAGGAGACGTTGATCGCGTCAACGCCGAGCTCCTCAAGCCGTTTCGCGATCTGTTTGCCTGTCTCAAGGCCGTAGCCCTTGCCGGGTTTGCCGACGCGGTCGTACATCTCGTCCGCCGTCAGGCGCACGATCAGCGGGTAATCCGCCCCGCAGGCGGCTTTGATCCCCCGTATGATCTCGGCGGGAAAACGCAGGCGGTTTTCGAAGCTGCCGCCGTATTCATCGGTGCGGCGGTTGGTGTTCGGGCTTAAAAACTGCTGCAGAATGTAGCCGTGGGTCGCGTGCAGCTCAACGGCGTCCACCCCCGCCTGTTTGCAGCGCAGGGCGGCGTTTATAAAATCGTCCCTCAGGGACTGCACCGCCTTATGGCTCATGGCGTGGATGCGCGTGGCGCCGTGGGCGCTGAGCTCCCCGCCGGAGGGGGACTGCACGCTCTGGCAGATCCTTTTCTGCTCCAGCCCCATCAAAAGGGGCGTGGCCTTGAACATCAGGTCCATCACGCCCGGAAAGCGCCGCTGCACCGGGATCACGAGGGGCAGGCTGTTGACGGCGCTGGCGTACCCCTGCCGCCCCGGGTGGTGGAGCTGGACGCATAGCTGCGCCCCGGCGGCGTGGATGCGCTCCGCCATTTTCCGCATCGGTTCGATCTGCCAGTCGTGGGCCATCGAGAGCTGCGTAAAGGTGGAGGTCGCGCCCATGTCGTTCACGCGGCAGATGCCGGGGATGATGAGACCGACCCCGCCCTTCGCCCGCTCCTCAAAATAGCGGATCATGCGTTCGGTGGGCGTGCCGTCCGTCTGCCCCAGCGAAAACTCGGCGGCGGTCATCACGACCCGGTTCTTTACTTCCATCGTGCCGATCCTGATCGGCGAAAACATGATATCGTACATATTCTCTCTCACCTGTTCAGCAGGGTTTTGGCGAGGTCGAGCCCGAGCTCGGCGACCTCGCGGGAATTGATCCCCATGTCGATCAGCTTCTGCTTAAAACGCCCGAGCTTCGCCTTTTCAAGACTCCAGTAAACGGTTCTGACCGGCGGGCATACGCCCATGAGCACCTTCGACACCGCGAAGAGGGGATTGGGAGAGACGAATTTTTTGCCGCTCTCGATACCCGCCACCATCTTTTTCGCTACGACGTCCGGCTGCTGCACCGGAAAGGGCTTTTCGAAGGGCACGGGGTTCGCCACGCGGAAGAAATTCGTATCGGTGGCGACGGGATAGAGCGTTGTGATCTGCAGATTCTCCGGCTTTTCAAGGCGGATCGCCTGCTGAAAGCCCTGCAGACCGAACTTGCTGGCGGAATAGATCGCGTAGCCCGGCATCGCCATCTGCCCGATGGCGCTCACCGTGATCGCGAGCACGCCCTTTCTGCCGTCTAAGTGGTGGATGTATTTCGCGTAGGTGTAGATCGGGGAGAGGGTGTTCACGTCGAACATCCGCTTGACCCGGTCCCAGTTTTCGTAGTTGAATTCCTCGTAATAGGGGAAGCCGGCGTTCGCGTAAAAGATATCGATCTTTTCGCCGCCGAAGACCTCGGCGGCTCTTTCAAAGATCGCGTCCACGCCCTCTTTGCTGCCGACGTCGGCGTTCATCGGGATCACGTTGTCGGCGAAGGTCGAAAGCAGCGCCTCGGCGCGCCGCGATACGGCGAGGACGCGGTTGCCGCCGCCCTTCGCCAGAATTTTCAGCACCTCGAGCCCGATGCCGCTCGAAGCGCCTGTGAGTACGATGTTTTTGTCTGTGATCATATCTCTTCTCCTTCCGTCTGAACTGTTTTGGGGGAGTTGTTGTTTTCAGTATATCATATATGCGTTCGCCGCGCAAGAACCGCTTTGCCCGTTTTTGTTTTCGGTCCGCCGGCGTTCCGTATGAGAACGGCAACGCCCTGCGGCGACCGTTTGGCGCTTTTTTTCGACCGTTCGAAAAGATTCCGGCCTGCGCATATTGACCTTGCGCCGACCGGATGGTAGAATGCCGGTAAAGGAGCTGATCGAATGACGCGTGAATCGGAAAAAAGGGAAAAAAGAGCGGAAAAGCTGAGAAAAAAGAACCCCGGCATGACAGAGGATGAGATCATGCGCGCGGCGGCCCGGCAGACGCGGCGGCGACGCCGGCTGGAGCCCCTGCTCTGGTGGCTGGGCGCGTTCGGTTTTCTGCTGTTCGGGGAGATAAGCGCGGCGTTGGGAATGAGCGATCCCTCGGTGTTTGCGTATCTGGTCAGCGGCACGTTTTTTGTTACAGGCGTTGTGATGCTGATCGCCCGTATCCTTCGTACGCGCGTGCGCGAACCGCGTTCGCTGGACCTGAAAAAGGTGGGGCTTGAGCTGTGGGTCCGGCCGCTTCTGCGCGGCTGGTCTTACGCGCTCATCTTTCTGCTGTGGATCTGCGCGTTTTTCTATTTTCTGTACCGGCGGGACGGGGAGACGGGCGAACTGATCGCGTGGGGCGTTTCGGTGCTGGCGGTGCCGACGCCGATCTTCCTCTTTCATCTGATCCGCAAGCTGAAGAT
>CADBOC010000057.1 GCA_902796175.1 Oscillospiraceae bacterium
ATGTGGGTTCGACTCCCGTCATCCGCACCAACGCTGAGACCTTGTATATCAACGGTTTCAGCGTTTTTCTTTGTCTGAAAACACACGCAAAACTATTGGCAGACGCGTTGCCTCCTACACCGTTTTTGGGGATAAAAGGCAACGCGTCTGCCAATTTGTTTTATCGGATGATTAAATTGTTGTTTATGGGTAAAAACCGGTGAGGTTTTCGTGATACAAAGACAGAAGCCGCCCGGTGTTCGCATTCATTCCCCGCAGAGAAGCGTCTGTTCCATTTCCCTTGAAATCCTTTCGGGGCTCTGTTATGATAAAGACAGAAAACCGAAGCACTGAAAAAGGACGGTAGGCACTATGAACATTGCCATCTGCGACGACGAGGTATTTGAAACAGAACACCTCGAGCAATTGATCCTCACCTATGCGCAGCAGCGGGATTATGATCTGCACTGCCGGCGGTATACGTCCGGCGCGGAGCTGCTGGCGCAGGAAGAGAAGTTCGATTTGTATTTTCTGGACTACAAAATGGGGGAAATGAACGGCGTTCAGCTTGCGCAGGCGCTGAAGTACAAATTCAAAAGCCCGGTGACCGTCTGCTTTCTGACAAACTACGAGGCGGCGGCGCTGGAGGTGATCAACAACCGCGTTTACGCCGACGGCTTTTTGAAAAAACCGGTCGATCCCCCGCTGCTGCAGGAGAAGCTCGAGCAGTTCTACCGCGCGTCGTTTGCCGGCCGGCTGGAGCTGAAAAAGGGCAAGGGCTTTCAAACGGTGTATACGCAGGATATTCTCTATATCGAGGCCGACGGCAAGCGCTCGACCTTCCATTTTGCGGACCGCACGGAAAGCTTTAATTATCTGCTTTCGGAGCTGGAAGCGGACGTGCTGCATAACGTTTGCTTCTGCCGGATCCACCGTTCCTTTATCGTCAATCTGCAATACGTGGCGAAATACGACAGCAAACACGTCACCCTGGCCGACGGCACGGTTCTGCCGCTGAAAGCGCGCAATTTCCGCGACTTTTATCGGGATTTTCTGTTTCGATCGAACTTCTGAACGGAGGTATTGTTATGGCTGCGATTCTTTCGGGCGTGGGACATTCCCCCGTGCTGTATGCGCTGCTCGCGGCAATCAACATGGGGTTGATCGCGGCGGTCGACTTTACCGCCGCCGGGGCGCTCTTTCGCATTTGGCCGCGCAGGAAGTGGGTTTTGCTTGCGCTGTGCGGCGCGCTGCTGCTGATTGTTGGCGGCTTACGGCCCTTTGCCTTCGGCGCAGGCCTGCAGGAGGTGCGGCTCTGGAACGTGGCGTCTACCCTGCTTCCCTTTGTTTGCGCGCTGCTCCTCTATCCCCTGCGCGCGTGCCTGAAACCGATGCTTGCCGCGCTGGGGTATGAATTCGTGGCGGCGGTCAAGTATCTGATCCTTCTGCTGTTTTTCAATTATGACAACGATAACGTAAACGACCCATTGGAGCTCGTGGTGGAGCTGGCGCTGAACGCCGTGGTACTGCTGCTGCTCGTTTTTTTGCTGCAGCGCTTTGCCATAAAGCGCGACGCGCCTGTCGCCGTCACCCACATGGGAGTCGCCCTGTATGTGCTGATCGTTGCGACGGTCGTGGTCTTTATGTCGTCCATCTCGCTGCTCTGCTCCGTCTATTCCGAAGCGGATCAAGCGCGATTTGCGTTCACGCTGCTCAATATCCCGCTGTTCGCGGCTACGGTAACAACCGCGGCGGTGAGCGTTTCAAAAAGCCGCCAGCAGGAAAAGGCGTATAAAGAACGGCTCGACCAGCAGATCCGGCACTACGAGATGATGGAACGGATGAACGAAGATCTGCGCGAATTCCGCCACGACCTGCCGAAAATGCTGCGGCCGTTTGAGGCATATGTGGCAAACGACGATTCCGAAGAGGCCCGAAGGATCGTCCAAAAGCTTTCCGGCTTTGCGGCAGGCCACGGCGTCCGCTACAACACCGGCAACTACCGGCTTGATACGGTCCTGTTCTGCCAGCAGCAGATCGCCCAAAAGGACGGCATTACGATCAATTACACCTTCGGCTCCGTTTTCCCGAAGGACGGGATCGACCCGGACGACCTGTATGTGATCTTCCCCAACGCCCTCGATAACGCGATCGAAGCGTGCCGCAAGGTCGGCGGGCCGTGCGAGATCACGATCACGTCGCGCATCCGCGGAAACGAAGTGCTTGTCACCATACAGAATCCCGTGGCGAACAAGCTCACCGTGCGCGGCGGCGTGCCGCAGACAGACAAGAAGGACAAAAAGCTGCACGGCTACGGCTACCGCAGCATGAAAAAGGCCGCCTCGAAATACGGCGGCGACAACATGGATTTCAAGCTGGAGAACGGGGTCTTTACCCTGCGGTTTAATCTGACGTTCAAACAGGACGACGCGGCATGATCGCGCCGTTTTCGCTTATGCTTTATAAAGATACATTCATTCCCCGCAAAGCATTGTTCATTCCCTTTTGCTTGACATTCTCCCTGTTTTTGCTAAGATAGAACTGTCAGATTCCCGATCA
>CADBOC010000058.1 GCA_902796175.1 Oscillospiraceae bacterium
AACTGCGCGGAAGCGCCGCCCTGCAGAAACAGGACCTTGTAGTTATCCGGGATGTGCATCAGCTCGCGGAACAGAGCCTCCGCCTCTTTGATGATGTCGTCGAACACCTTGGAGCGGTGCGACATCTCCATCACCGACTGGCCGGAGCCCTGATAGTCGAGCAGCTCGCGCTGCGCTTTTTCCAGCGCCTCAAGGGGCAGCATGGAAGGACCCGCCGAAAAATTGTAAACTCTTGCCATGATACTTCACTCCTTTGTTCAGATCAGTTCATAATGATGGGGACAGCCCTTCAGCCGTCCCCTTTTATGCGTTTGTCGGTCAGACGTACAGAGGGGGGGAAGGGGAGAGCGCTCAGTGCTCCGCCCAGTCTTTCGCGCGTTCTACGGCGCGTTTCCAGCCGGCGTAGATGCGCGTGCGGTCTTCCTCAGACATCTGCGGCTCGAATACGCGCGAGACCTCTCGGATGGATTCGATCTCTTCCATGCTGCTCCAGAACCCGACGGCGAGACCGGCGAGATACGCGGCGCCGAGGGCGGTGGTCTCCACGCATTTCGGGCGGTTGACCGGGGTGTTGATCATATCGGCCTGGATCTGCATCATGATGTTCGAGATGCTCGCGCCGCCGTCCACGCGCAGCTCGGTGATCTCGATGTGCGAGTCGGCGCGCATGGCCTCGAGCAGATCCTTCATCTGGAAGGTGATGGATTCCAGCACAGCGCGGCACAGGTGTTTTTTGTTGGTGCCGCGGGTCATGCCCACGACGCAGGCGCGGGCGTACATATCCCAGTAGGGCGCGCCGAGGCCCGTAAAGGCGGGCACAAGATAGATGCCGTTCGAATCGGGCACGGATTCCGCGAAGCGGTCGCACTCCGGCGCGTTTTTGATGATGTTCATCTCGTCGCGCAGCCACTGGATCACGCTGCCGGCGTTGAAGGCGGAGCCCTCGATGTCGTATTCCACTTCGCCGTTCAGGCCCCAGGCGATGCCGGTAACGAGCTTATGCTCGGAATGAACGCGTTTGTTCCCGGTGTTCATCAGCAGGAAGCAGCCCGTGCCGTAGGTGTTCTTGGTCTGGCCGGGGTGGAAGCACGCCTGGCCGAAGAGGGCGGCGGGCTGGTCGCCGATGGCGGAGCAGATGGGGATGCCGGCCAGCGCCTCGATGCCCGGTATGCCCTGCGCCACCGCGCCGTAGACCTCGCTCGAGGGGGCGACGCGCGGCAGGATGTTCATCGGGATGTCGAGCTTTTTGCAGAGATATTCGTCCCAGCACAGGCGGTCCACGTCAAAGAGCATGGTGCGGCTGGCGTTGGAGTAATCGGTAACGTGCACGCGGCCGGCGGTCAGGTTCCAGATCAGCCACGTATCGATGGTGCCGAAGAGAAGGTTGCCTTCTTCGGCAAGAGCGCGGGCGCCCTCCACGTTGTCGAGGATCCATTTGATCTTGGTCGCGGAAAAGTACGCGTCGATCACAAGGCCCGTATGCTCGCTGATGTATTCGCTCAGGCCCTCCGCCTTGAGCTGCTCGCACATTTCGGCGGTACGGCGGCACTGCCATACGATGGCGTTGTAAACGGGTTTGCCGGTGCGCTTATCCCACAGCACGGTGGTCTCGCGCTGATTCGTGATGCCGATCGCGGCGATCTCCTTCGCTTCGATCCCGCCGTCGATCAGCGCCTCCGCAAGGCTGCGGAGCTGACTTTTGAGGATCGCGTCCGGGTTGTGCTCGACCCAGCCCGCCTCGGGATAGATCTGCTCGTATTCAAACTGGGCCTTTGAAACGATCTCGCCGTTCTTGTTGAAGACGATGGTGCGGGAGCTCGTGGTGCCCTGATCCAGCGCGAGGATATACTTTAACATAATAGACCGCCTTTCTGATAATTATGTTTCATTCTACCCCATCCCTCTCCGCTTGTCAAGTTTTTTATAAAAAAGAGATTTACAGACCCAAAAAAAAATGATACAATAAATAAAATCTTTTTGCAGACAGTCAGCGCGGCCTCAGAGCCGCCGGGAGGAATATGAAACAACAGATCCTTTTATCGTCTTATATGCCGGCGCGCGTGTTTTCGGGCGCCGGGTGCGTTTCTCTGCATCCGGAGGTCTTTTCCGGTATGGGGAAGGCGTGCCTGATCGTAACGTCAAAGACCGCCGCCGTAAAGAGCGGGGCGCTTCGGGAATGCGCCGAAACGCTGAAAAAGGCGGGCGTGCGCTGCGCTGTTTTTGACGGCGTCGGTGCGAATCCGGCGACGGCTGACTGCCGCGCGGCCGGGGACGCCGCCGTAAGAGAAGCCTGCGATTTCATCGTCGGCATAGGCGGGGGCAGCGCGATGGACGCGGCGAAGGCCGCCGCGATCTACGCCGCGTCGCCCGGTATGGCGCACGGCGATATCTACGCCAGAACGGTCCCCGCTCCAGCGCTGCCGGTGATCCTGATCGGCACCACGGCCGGCACGGGGAGCGAGGTGACGGGCGTGAGCGTGCTCACAAATTCCGACACCGGCCTGAAAAAGAGTATTTCGGGGGCGGATTGCTATGCCGCCGTCTCGTTCTGCGATCCGCGCTATACGGCGGCGGCGCCGGAGGGCGTTACGCGTTCCACGGCTCTGGACGCCCTCGCCCACGCGGTGGAAAGCCTGCTCTGCCGGAACGCAAACGATCTGAGCGCCCTGTACGCCAAACGGGCGGTCGCGCTGCTCTCGGATCTCATCGCGGATCCGGTCGGCGCGGCGAAGGCCCCGGACGAAGCGCGGCGCGAACGCTTTTACGCGGCATCCCTTTACGCCGGCCTTGCGATCAATATCACGGGCACGGCCTTTCCCCATACGCTGGGCTACCCGCTCACGGAGCGCTTCGGCGTGCCCCACGGGGTTGCCTCGGCCGTTTTTATGCCGGCCCTTCTGGAACGGGCAGAAAAATACAGCCCCGAGGCCTTCGGGGCTGTTGAAAAAGCGCTGGGGATCCCGGCCGCTGAATGGAGCCGCCGTCTTCGCGGCGCGATCGCTCTGCCGTATTCCTTCACCCGCGAAGAAGCGGCCTCGATCGCCGAACGCTGGCGCGGCGGCGTCAAAAACTTCGACCGCTCCCCGGGCGGGCTGACCGCGGATGATGCGGCGGAGATCCTGCTGAGGGGCTGAGATAAAAGATAAAAAAGACGAAAGATGAAAGATGAAACCGGGGCCTGCGGCCGGCGTTATAAACGGCGCAAAGCGCCGTAAAAGATGAAAGGGAAAAAGCGGGTCCCGGAATTCCGCAAAAGGTTTCGGTGCGATCATAGGATCAAAAACGCGCAGCGTTTTCCTTTTTCGTCTTTCATCTTTCATCTTTCGTAACTTTCGCGGCTTGCCGCGCCGTCTTTCGTAACTTTCATGTATTACAGCGTATGTCCCGTTTCTCCGTCTATGATGTTCTCGAATACGCAGATGGAGGAGGCTGAGATGAAGATATCGCGGTGCAGGCTGCCGAAGAACCAGCGGCTGTAGGAGGCCTGCTGGGCGAGCTCGTCGAGGTACGCGCCGATGGCGCTCACCGACTGCGAGCCCTTGTCGGACATCGTAAGAAAATCGCGGATCGACCCCGGCGGTTCATGTGTGACGATGTAATCCACCCGGTAGCCGCAGCGCTCCAGATTGCGAACGCCGGTGAGCATCTCTTCGCGGGTCGGGGCTTCCGGCCTTTCTTCGGAAAGCTCCTCATCCGTCTGCAGGTCGAGCGCCGGGTCCTCCCCGCCGCCGAAGGCGAAGACGGTCTTATCCTCTATCAGGTAGATCTGCCCGCGCATCAGATGGTAGACCCGGTCGTTGACCTTATGGGCCGTGCCGCCCCGGTACTCCACAACGGGCAGGGCGTTCAGCAGCGAAAAGTTTTCGTGCGTGCCGTCGATAAACAGCACCTCGGGGCCGAGACGGCCGAGCTTTTGCAGCAGCCGGTGTTCGCGGGGGCTGTCGTCCCACAAAAAGCCGAAATCGCCGCAGACGATCAGCGTATCCTCTTCGTTCAGATCCCCGAGCGCCGCGCGGCCGATGCGCCGCCGGTCTCCGTGCATATCTCCCGTAAAATAAATCATGATCCGTATCGCGTTCCTTTCGTGATCCTGTTAACATAATACTAAATAATTTGAGGTTTGTCTATGAAAAAAACGGTATTCGCCCTACTTTTTTTCCTTATCTTTCTGATCGCGGCCGCGCCCCTCGCCAACGCCGTGCTTTATGAGCCGAATACAGACGATGTCGAAGTTCTGTATATGGAGAGCCTGGACGACGGCACAGTGATCGCCTCCAAAAACGCCGACATGCGCGTATCGCCCGCCTCCGTCACCAAGATCGTAACGGCGATCATCACGATCGAAAACTGCCCCGATCTTGAAAAGGTGATCAAAGCGCCCTCTTCCGCCATACGGGCGCTGGACGGCACGAACAGCTCCACGGCGGATATCAAATCCGGCGAAAAGATGTCGATCCGCAATTACCTGCAGTGTCTGCTGGTGCAAAGCGCCAACGACGCGGCGAACGTGCTGGCGCATTATGTGGGCAACGG
>CADBOC010000059.1 GCA_902796175.1 Oscillospiraceae bacterium
GACCTCTGACGACTTCCAAGGAGAGACCGAACCATGACCACTGATCTTGTCGTATTATGGGTAGACGGAAACGACCCCGCGTGGCAGGCGGAAAAGGCGAAGTACGTTCCGACCGACGCGGGGGCGGACGCCCGAAAGATCCGCTACCGGGATTGGGATACCTTCCGATATTTTTTCCGGGGCGTGGAACGGTGTCTGCCGTGGATCAACCGCGTGTACCTT
Source organism: Oscillospiraceae bacterium (assembly GCA_902796175.1). Classification (GTDB taxonomy): domain Bacteria; phylum Bacillota; class Clostridia; order Oscillospirales; family Acutalibacteraceae; genus RUG806. The sequence continues at coordinate 223 of CADBOC010000059.1, forward strand.
GTTACCTGGGGGCATCTGCCCGCCTGGCTCGACCCCGCCTGCCCGAAGCTGCGGGTCGTGCGGCACGACGAATTCATCCCTGCCGAGTACCTGCCCACGTTCAGCGCGAACCCGATCGAGCTGAACGTACACCGTCTGCCGGGGCTGTCGGAGCGCTTCATCTTCGCGAACGACGACACCTTTTTTCTGCGGCCGCTGCCGGAGACCTTCTTTTTCAGGGACGGCCTGCCCGTGGACGCGGCGATCCAGAACGTGCAGCAGTTCAGAGAGCCGGGCGGCGTCGACCACATCGTCGTGAACGACCTGATGTGCCTCAACCGCTCCTTTGACAAGCGCGCCGTTATGCGAAGCGCCCCGAAAAAATGGTTTGCCCCCGTCTACGGCAGGGGAACGGCGCAGAATCTCTACCTGTTGCCGTTCCAAAACTTTACGGGCTTTGCCGATCCGCACCTGCCGAACGCCTTTTTAAGAAAGAGCTTTGAGGCGGTGTGGGCGGCCCACGGCGATACGCTCGGCGAGACCTGCCGCCATCGGGTAAGGAGCTTTGCGGACGTGAACCAGTGGCTGATCCGCTACTGGCAGTTCGCCGCGGGGACCTTTGCCCCCGGCAGCCCCGACCGGGGCAGGCTCTTTGCCATCGGCAGAGACGACCGCGCGATCGAAGACGCGCTGAAGAACCGGCGCTGCCCCATGGTCTGCCTCAGCGACCACGACGAGACCGTGGATTTTGAGGCGGAAAACCGCTTTCTCACGGCGCTCTTCGAGGAACTGTTCCCAACGCCCTCCGCGTTTGAAAAAAGAAAGGAACCGGTATGATGCTGCAAAAAACGATCGACCGGCTGCGTCCGGCGGCCGCAAAAGCGACGCTCTGCTTTCACGCGCTCTTCTTTCTGTACGTCTGCCTCGGCTTCAACAATTTAACGGTCGGCACGCCCGCGATCTCGGTCGTGATGTGGCCGACCTATCTGCTGGGCGCGGCGCTGCTCGTCTGGCGCGCGCTCGATCTTAAGACCTACCGGCGCATGCCCGGCCTCTTCGCCCTCGCGGCCATGTGCGCCGCGTGCGGGATCTCGATGCTCATCAACAGGCAGTATTCGCCGAAGCAAAACGCGGTCCACCTGATCTTCTGGCTGTTTTATTTCTTTCTCTTATACCTGAACGGAACGGATCAGACGCCCGAAGACGCCGAAAAACGCTTTACGCTCTTTTTTCACGCCTTCTCGGCCGTCGCCTTCATACTGACGGCGATCAGCTTCGGTATGCTGATCGCGGGCTACAGCGACCAGTTCCTCCGCGGCGGGGATCTTGTGCGCCGCGGCTACCTCGGCGGCAGGCTCTTCGGCGCGTACCAGACGCCGAACGCCGGCGCCGTCATCGGGGCGCTGACGATCGCGGGCTCCGTCCATTATATCCGAATTTACCGCAACAGGCTCTATACGGCGGCGGCGGTCGTGAACTGCGCCGCGCAGTTCGTATACATGGTACTGAGCGATTCGCGCAGCGGCAGGGTATGTCTCGGCCTCGCCCTCGGCGTATACCTCTTTTTTACGCTTTTCCGTTTCAGGGAACAGGAACGCGGCAGAAGGCTCCTTGCCGTCTGTCTTTCGGCGGCCGTTGCGGTGGGCGCGTTCTATCTGCCGAAGTGGACGCAGATGGGCTACAACGCCGTCGTGCGGGCGACTGAGCAGAATTCCCCCGCCGATTCGGACGCCCCCGGGGAGGACGACCCGGAGGACCTTCTGATCGGCAGAAAAGAATCTTTAGAGGGCGATTATTCGAACCGACGTCTGGATTTCTGGAAGAGCGGCGTTGAGATCTTTCTTCAAAAGCCCCTCTTCGGCCTGACCTTCAAGGGCTTTCTGCCCTACGCCGAGGAGCATATGCCGGATACCTATCTGGTGAACAACGACTATATGAAGCTCAACACCCTCGACAACGACGTGCTGAATCTCGCCGTCTCCTGCGGCGTCGCGGGGCTGCTGCCCTTCGCCGCCTTTGTCTTTGCCGTGCTGCGAAGGCTTCTGAAAACGCTGCGGCAGGCTGCGGCTCCCGACCCCCTGTTCCCGCTGCTGCTCGCCGTGTGCGCCGGAACGGCGGCCGTCTCCCTTCTCGGTTCCGGCGTGCTCTATATGCAGTGCCAGTACAGCTTTCTGTTCTGGCTCGCCCTCGGCGCGCTGATGAACCCGGCCGACGACAGCGTGAACAGGTAACAGGTAAAAAGGACGGGCTCCGCCCGTACCCATCATAATAAGATCAAAACGCGAAGCGTTTTCCGACATTTCTCATTTCTAACTTCTGACTTGCGCATTCACGCGACAAATCCGGATCTGTCGGGACGTTCCGCAGAAGGCGGAGCTTTCCCTTCGCACCGTAGCGCGGACGCCCACGTCCGCTGTGTCACAAACAACATTTTGAACAAACGCCGC
>CADBOC010000060.1 GCA_902796175.1 Oscillospiraceae bacterium
CAAAGAAGAACCGGATCCTCTCATTTTGAAGAATCCGGTTCTTTTTCCATAGGACTATTTTACAGCCTTTGAAGCTATATATGTATATGACCCGTTACAGAAGATTTGCCTGTACGTAGTTCTTGATGTTCTGCACTCCGACATATTTCGTCACATTATCTCCTTCGAGTATGACTGCTGTAGGAGCCTGCATTATACCATAGCCTCTTGCTATGTCTTTGTTTTCCTCTGCTATCACCTGTTCATACGGAATGTTGTTCTCCGCGAGATATTCTTTTATGATCTTGCAGTTCGGGCAGGTCTTGGTAGTAAAGAGAAGGAATCTGCTTTCAGGCTTTTTCTCTACTGCGTCGGAAACGCTGGCCATAAGCGCATCGAATTCTGCAAATGCATCTTTCTTTGTCTCTTCTGCAGCCGGTGCTTCCTGAACAGGCTCTTCTACCTTCGGCTCTTCCGGAGCCTTTTCTGCCTGTCCGAAGTTTACGGTCTCAATGACGAGATTCTCCGATGCTCCTTCTTTTGCTATGATAGGTGCTACATCGAGGGTATACAGTATTCCCGGATCCGCTTCTGCTGCCGGTTTTTCTTCCTCATCGATGGCTACTCTGTAATAGAACTCTCCTACGGGCTCCGCTGCCTTTACTTCCTCAGCCGGTTCTTCTTCCTTAACTTCTTCTGCAGTTTCTTCACGGACAGGTTCTGCTGGAGGGATCTCTTCTGCAGCTTCTTCATGGACAGGCTCTGCTGCAGGAATCTCTTCTGCGGCCTCCTCCGCTACTGTTTCAAGGACAACTTCTTCTGCTGCCGCTTCGGCAACCGGCGCTTCAACGACTTCTTCGAATTTGATCTCTGCTACAGGCTCTGTTTCCTGAACTTCGGTGATAACTTCCTCAGCTGCTTTAATTTCCGGCTCTTCAGCTTTTACTTCGGAGACAGGTTCTTCAAAGATCCTGTTAAGTTCGGGATTCACGAATTCTGCAGGAGCGGCTTCTGTATATACCGGAGTTTCCGGTACTGCTTCGCTGACTGCAGGAGCAACGAATACAGGAGTCTCTACCGCTTTTTCTTCCGGAACTGCGAATACAGGCTCTGCTTCCCGAGCTGCTGCTTTTGCATGGGGTTTGAGATCTCCAAGAACGACATATTCTTTTCTTTGTCTGAATTCCTGTACCTTGCCGTCATTCCAGTTCTGAACAGGTCTGTAATAACCTGTGATCCTGGAATAGACCTCCGTCTTTTCTCCGCAGATAGGACATTCATATACTTCGCCGGTTATATACCCGTGGTTCTTGCATATGGAGTAGGTCGGGCTCAGGGTATAGTACGGGAGTTTGTAATTCTCGGCAATGGTCCTTACTAAATTAGCTGCCGCTTTCCAGTCCGGAAGCTTTTCTCCCAGGAACGCATGGAATACGGTTCCCGATGTATAAAGTGTCTGAAGCTCGTCCTGTACGTCAAGAGCGGAGAATACATCTTCCGTGAATCCTACGGGCAGATGAGAACTGTTGGTATAGAAAGGCGTTCCGTCGCCTTCAGTTGCCGTCTTAATGTCCGGATAAAGCTCTACATCGTGTTTTGCAAGTCTGTATGTGGTAGACTCTGCAGGGCTTGCTTCCAGGTTGAAGAGATCGCCGTACTGCTCCTGATAATCGGAGAGACGCTCTCTCATATGATTAAGGACTTCTTTTGTGAATTCCTGAGTCTCGGGATGGGTCATATCCATTCCGAGCCACTTGGCGTTGAGTCCGGCCTCGTTCATACCGATGAGACCTATAGTCGAGAAGTGGTTTGCAAAAGTACCTAGATATCTCTTTGTGTACGGATAGAGACCTTCGTTGAGAAGCTTCGTGATGACCTTTCTCTTGGTGTCAAGAGATCTTGCGGCAACGTCCATGATATGATCGAGTCGTTTGTAGAAGTCTTTCTTATCTTTTGCAAGGTATGCGATCCTCGGCATATTGATGGTTACAACGCCTACGGAACCCGTCGATTCGCCGGAACCGAAGTATCCGCCTGATTTTTTCCTCAGCTCCCTGAGGTCGAGGCGAAGCCTGCAGCACATGGAACGCACATCGGAAGGCTCCATATCGGAGTTGATATAGTTGGAGAAATACGGAGTTCCGTACTTTGCTGTCATTTCAAAGAGAAGCTTGTTGTTCTCGGTCTCGCTCCAGTCGAAATCCTTTGTTATGGAGTATGTAGGAATAGGATACTGGAATCCTCTTCCGTTGCAGTCGCCTTCTATCATGATCTCGATGAAGGCCTTGTTCACCATATCCATTTCCTTTTTGCAGTCGCCGTAGGTGAAATCCTGCGGCTTGCCGCCCACGATCGCGGGCTTTGCGGCGAGATCGTCCGGCACAGTCCAATCCAGCGTGATGTTGGAGAACGGGCTCTGCGTGCCCCAGCGGGAGGGGGTGTTCACGCCGAAGATAAAGCTCTCGATGCACTTTTTCACCTCGCCGTAAGAAAGGTGATCGGTGCGCACAAACGGCGCGAGATAGGTATCGAAAGAGGAAAACGCCTGCGCGCCGGCCCACTCGTTCTGCATGATGCCGAGGAAGTTGACCATCTGGTTGCAGAGGGTCGCAAGGTGCTTCGCCGGGGCGGACGTGATCTTGCCCGGCACGCCGCCGAGTCCCTCCTCGATCAGCTGACGCAGAGACCATCCGGCGCAGTAGCCTGTGAGCATGGAGAGATCGTGCAGATGCAGATCCGCGTTGCGGTGGGCGTTCGCGATCTCCTCGTCATAGATCTCGCTGAGCCAGTAGTTCGCCGTAATGGCGCCGGAGTTGCTCAGGATCAGCCCGCCGACGGAATAGGTGACGGTGGAGTTCTCTTTCACGCGCCAGTCGGCGACGTTGACGTAGTTGTCCACAAGCTCCTTGTAATCGAGGATCGTGGAACGCATGTTGCGGATCTTTTCACGGTTCTTTCTGTAAAGGATATAGGCCTTCGCGACCTCCGCGTAGCCGGCCTCCCCCAGAACGTGCTCCACGGAATCCTGAATGTCTTCCACGTTGATCTTTCCGTCTTTGATCTTATGTTCAAAATCGGCGGTCACACGCAGGGCGATAAAATCGATCACCCCGTCCGTATACTGCTTCTGCTGCGCGTCGAACGCTTTCGCGATCGCGGCGGCGATCTTGCGGATATCGAAATCCACGACCGCGCCGTCGCGCTTTACCACACTGTACATCGCTTTCAACCCTTTCTTCGTTTCGTTATTCTACCCACATCCGGCTTTGGAAGGGGTACATAGATCGGCACCGAAAAACGCGTCGCGTTCTCCGGTACCGCTGCTTCCACTTTCTTTTATCCCACGGCAATGCCGCTGGGGTATATAATAGCACAGGCCATGAGGGATTTCAATATCTTGTGTATTTTTTTTGTAATTTCGATTTTTTGTACAATATCATGCGTTCTTTTTTGACATTTCGCATACACTTGCACGAATCGTTTTTTTGCGTCAGTCCCCGCGGATCTCCGTTCTCGGCACATAGACCCGCGCCGCTTCCCGCATAGCGGCAAGCGTTTCGGGCTCCGGCGCGGAACAGCTCCCCTCTGACAGAATACCGGAATCCTTGAACACCTGCAGATAGTAACGCGGCGCGCCGGCGATCCAACGGGCGATCGCTCCGACGTCCTCCGGCTCATGAAATTCTTTGATCACCGTCGTGCGGAATTCAAAATCGATCCCGCTCTCAAGAAGCAGAGACATACTCTTTTTTACGGGTGACAGATCCGCGATCGGGATCCCGCAGGTCGCGGCGTATTTTTCGGGCGTGTTCTTGATATCCATCGCGACGTAGTCCGCAAGCCCTTCGGCAAGGATCGCCTCGAGCGCCTGCGGAAAAAAACCGTTGGTGTCGACCTTCGTCAGAAATCCCGCAGCGCGGATCTTACGAAGAAAATCAGGCAGATCCCTCTGCAAAAGCGGCTCGCCGCCCGTAACGGCGACGCCGTCGAGCACGCCGCGGCGTTTTTCCAGAAAGGCAAAGATCTCCTCCTCCGAATACGGCGTTTCTCCGTTCGGGTCAAGCACCAGGGGCACGTTGTGGCAGAACGGGCAGCGCAGATTGCACCCGCCCGTAAACAGCGTACACGCCGTTTTCCCCGGAAAATCAAGCAGCGTCAGTTTCTGAAAGCCCTGTATATTCATGTTCTCTCCTCTTCGGCGCCCTTATCTCGCGTTTTTGAGCTCGGCGCTCTGCACAAGCTGCCCGTTGTCGTACGCGATCCAGTAGGTGCCGTACGGGGTACGGTACACCACGCGCGTCATGTAATAAGTAAACCCGTCCTTCTCCGCGGGGAAGGTGATCCTGCCCCAGCCCGCGCCGTATTTCTTTTTGTCAGCGGGCTCGAGCGCTTCTTTCGGATATGTACGCAGGGTCACAATGCTCTTCTGCGCCGTCTGGGGATCCGGTTCTGCGGGCACGTCCGCGCCTTCAGCCGTCTCGGGTTCGACGGGAACGGTTTTTTTGTAATAGACAAGAACGCTGTCGAGCGACGCCAGATCCGCCGCGACGATGGATACCGTTTTTGGCGTTTCCCCTTCGCCGCGCTCTACCCGGAACCCGGTCTGCTGAGCGGGAACATAGAAGCGCTCCTGCGCGTCGTCAGAGGCGTCGGTATAAACGGTATAGAGCCCCGGCTCGGTCAGAAGATGGGAGAATGATACGACCCTCAGTCCGTTTTTTCGCAGGGCGCCGGCAAGCGGGATCCTGCCCGCCTCCCTGTCGCCGTTTTTCACGGTGATGACGTTGGCGGCCTCATCCGTTACGCTGAACTGGGCATGGGTCGCGCCCATGCAGTAAACGGCGTCGCTCCCACGGTCGCAGAGCACGCTCCCAACGGAGATATCAGCCGGGAATTCAAATGATTCGCGAAGCGTACGCACATACTCCGGCTTTACGCGCAGGCGGTAAACGTAGGGGTCGAGCACACCCGGCAGCATATCGCGCAGAAGCTGTGAACCTGCTCCGACAGCGCCCGTCAGGGTGAACGTGCGCAGACGCACAAAGGGCGGGAACCCCTCCAGCACCGTTACCGCCGAAAGAGAACCGGCCGTACGCACGGTCTCAAACACCATAAAAGCGTGACCGTCCTGCGTTTCGGGATCCCCTCTGATCAGAATGTCTCCGGGCTGAAGGGCGTCGGGATCCGTTTTGAATGAAAACGGGATACGCTCGAATTTCAGCTGCGGATCCGTCCAGATCTGGATCACAGGATACGACTCCGGCACACCGTAAAGAGAGAGCAGAAAGGTAAGACAGGTCGCGCCGTAATACCCGTAATTGCCGTAAAAACGGCTGTTCGGATTCGCCGCGGCGGTAAGATACGTACGGGGAGAAACATTATGGAACAGCGTATTCGCGTATTTGTCCCCGCCGTACCAGATAAGGGAAGCATCCCGCATCTCCGGGAACCGGTATTTCTGCGTCGTTTTCATCGGCGTAAAATATTCGCCCGCATATACATACGGGACCCGCATCGCGAGCGCATCCTGCAGATTCTGCAAAAGCGTGGGATCCGTGATCTCCGCGATCCCGGGGGTAAAGCCCGGCGCATAGGTCACCGAAACGCCGTCTCTTACCTCCCCGTACCCGCGCAGATCGCCCATGCCGGGCTCACGGATGCCGTAAGCGCCGAACGCGTCGACGGAGGGCTCGGCGCGGCGGTGGACGCAGAGCAGCATCCACGCGCCGGCGGCCGGATCCGGCGTCAGGACCGATGCGCCGCGAACGGCTTCGCCGCCCGGCTGTATGCCGCCGGCGATCCCGCGGCTTTTTTTCAGGCTCCCCGTTTCGTCCACATCCCAGTATTCCGCCAGCAGCTCAAACCTGGGCCCGCACACAACAGACTGAACGTCCGCCGTACGCAGCAGCGCGCCGACCCAGTTCTGTCCCCGCTCCATATTGGCGGAGGTAAACGGGACCGGCTCCGGCGCCGCTCCCGCTTCGGTCTCACGCAGATCCATATTCAGACTGAACAGCCCGGCAAGCCGCTGATCCGCCCGCACGGCAAGACTGCCGCCCGTAAGCGTTAGCGTACCGGGATCCGCGCCGCTCTCCAGGATCAGCACAAGGTATGTTTCCGGCGTCTCGGGGATATAAAGGGACTGCGCCTGCAGGGAGCCCGCCGTATTCAGGCTCTGCAGCGCCGCCTGCGTCGCCGGAACGATCCCGTCGTCCGTCAGCCGGACGGCCGACGCCCGAAAGCGCTTTACGGCGCTCTCTTCATCCCCGCCGAAGAGCAGCCCGATCCCGCCGTTCGACAGAGGGATCGGCACGCTGACGCGGTCACCCTCATGCAGCGCGAACGCGCCGAAAAAGCTCTGCGATCCGCCCCAGAAGGGCGTCGCCGAAAGCAGACCGTTCTCCTCCGAACGGAACAGATCCTCCTGCGCAAAAATGACCCGCAGCGTCACCTCCCCGGTCTCGGCAAGCGCGCCTCCGTCGTACCGCTCCGCCACCAGCGCGTATGAGGCGTTCCGGCCGGCGTAGAACAGGCAGTCGTTTTCAAGCGCGGAACGGAACTGCCCGCCGCCGGCGTCGAGCCGACAGAAAAAAACGCGGTAAGCCGGATCCGCTTCCACGCGCAGCACACGGTTCGGCACGGCAAAGAGCGGCGTGTGCGCCCGCGTTTCATCGGGCAGCGTCTCGCCGGTGGCAAGGATAATATCCCCGGGGATCAGACGCAGCTCGGCATACGCGGCGGCTGTTCCGCTGAGCAGTCTGTCATACGCGGAATCCGTCTCAGGCATCACAAACGCGACCGTTTCCGGCTCCGTGATCTCAGGCTCCCGCGCCGTCGTTTCCGGAGCGGGACCGGCGTCGCGGCAGCCAAAGAGCAGCAAAGGCAGCACAAGCATAAACAGAAACAGAGCCCCGGTCAGAAACCGCGGCCGGTCCCACCTGTTTTTCACACACATTCGCCTCATTTCAAAAAAGCCGCGGTCAGTCGGTAAGCCCCGTCCGGCCGCGCGATCACGGATTCCTCAAAATCGATCGCGGGATCGAATGCGTCCACACGGTCCGGGTAACCGCACAGCCCTTCGCCCGTCAGCTTGACGACGCACTCCTTGCGGCACCAGAGCCGGATAAAATCCCCGTCGAAATCCCGCTTTTCTTCCGCCGACAAACAGCGCTCCAGCAGGCGCGGCCGCACCGCGCGGGCGCAGCTCTCAACGTCCACTCCGGTCGGCCGGTCCGATACGCTGACGGCCACAACGCTGCCCGCGTGGGTCACACTGAACTGCACGTCGGCGTCTTCAAAAAACGGTTTTCCGTGGGGCCCGAACACGACGCGCCCGGCAGGCAGGCCGCATTCGGCCAGCGTTCTATAAAGAAGCGCCCACGCCGAAACGGAGGACAAACGCGCCGCCGGGGCTTTGACCGCGCCGATATGCGCCATGAAAGCGTCCCCGAACAAGAACGGCGGATCCGTCTCTGAGACGGGCGCCCACCGAACGATACGCATCACGAAAGGCCCGCCGCTTTTTCGAGCTCGGAAAAACGGACCTTTCCGTACTCGTTGCGGGGGATAACGTCGATCACAAGCACCTGAAAAGCTGAATTGTGCAGCTTTGTCTTATCTGAAAGAAAGGGAACGACCTCATTCTTCAGCGCCGCGTTCGTCGTAAAGATCCGCATCTTTTTGTCGTCGCCGACGCAGACGAAATCCTCGCCGAAGCGCGTTTTCAGCAGCCGTTCGGTCTCATCCAGACTCACGCGCATGCCGAAAAGCTTTAAGAAGCGCTTCTTTCTGCCGACGATGTAATAGAACCCGTCGGCGTCGCGCTTCGCGAGATCCCCGGTGCGGTACTCCCCGCGGAATTCGTCGTCCTTCATCAGATCCGCGGCAGATTCGGCGTAGCCCATCGTGACGTTCGGGCCGCGGTAGCTGAGCTCCCCGTCGGCGGTCCCGTCTTCGTTGATCTTTTCGTCGGATAAAAACAGCTCGCCGCTCGGGATCGCCCTGCCGATGCTGCCGATCTTCTGCAGCGCGAGCGACGGATCCAGGAACGACATGCGCGCGCTGGTCTCGCTGGTGCCGAAGGTGGCGCAGAAACGCCTGCCTTTTTTGGCGGAATCCTCCGCGATCCACCGGAACATCCGGTCCGTCAGCTTTCCGCCGCCCTCGGCGAGGGTCTTAAGCGCCGGCAGATCCATTTTATCAAAGCCGATCCGGCGCATGATCTCATAGCTGAATGGCACGCCGCAGAAGCTGGTGCCCTTATGCTCCGCAATAAAAGACCAGAACGCAGGATCCATCAGGTTCGCCTTCACCATCAGCACCGACGCGCCGGCAAACAGATGGCTGTTGATCACGTTGAGCCCCATCGTATAGTTCATCGGCAGATCGCAGACGCCGACCTCGTTCTCGGTCCATCCGAAGACCTTCGCAACGTTTTCGGCGTTCGCCTCAAGATTGCCGTATTTGTGCCGCACCAGCTTCGGGCTGCCGGTAGAACCGGAGGTCGTCAGAAGCAGAGACAGCCGGTCGTTCAGCGGATACGGCGCGTGCGCCGTTTTCAGGAGTACGTAGTCAAGGCAGGAATAAACGGCTTCGCCGCCGAGCTGCTCCCGCAGCGAGACCGGCGCCCAGTAATAGGAAGGCAGGTAGGTCCCGTCGAGCCGCCCGCGCAGCTCCCCGTCCAGCGAGGCGCTGAGCATCAGCGGAACGAGTCCGGCTGTTTCGAGCGCCAGATACCCGGCGAGGGACCCCGCGCTGTTCTCGCAGAGTGAAAACACGACGCTGCGGGGCAGTGAAAGCGCTTCAAACGATCTGATGACGTCGGTAAGCTCCCCGTACGTCAGACTGTGGCCGGAATCATCCCGGATCGCGGGCCTGTCGGCCGGACGCGTATCGATTTGCAAAAACATATTCGGTCACTCTCCCAAAAAAGCGGCCCCGCTTCGCCGACGGCATCCCGGGACCGCGTTTTTTCTGATTTACATAATGGTGCAGCCGTCCACCGCCAGGATCTGCCCGGAGACGTAGCCGGAAAGATCCGAAAGCAGGAACATGCAGGCCTTTGCGATGTCTTCAGGCTCGGCCAGCCTGCCCATGCAGATGTTGCCGATCCTGCCCTTGAGCTTTTCGGGATCCGCCTGCCGCATCATGGGGGTATTCGTAAGCCCGGGCGAAACGGCGTTGACGCGGATCTTTTTCTCCGCGAGCTCCTTTGCGGCGGACTTCGTCAGCGAGACGACCGCGCCCTTGGTCGCGGAATAGACGAGCTGCCCGCGGTTGCCGCGCAGCGCCGTCATCGAGGCGATGTTCACGATGCTGCCGCCCTCCGGCTGCCGCGCCATCACGCGAGACACGATCTGCAGAAGATTGATCGTACCGAAGACGTTCACGGTAAACATCTTTTCCATATTATCCCGGCTGATCATGCCGATCAGCTCGTTGAATTC
>CADBOC010000061.1 GCA_902796175.1 Oscillospiraceae bacterium
GGCGCCGCCGCGCAGAAAATGCGGGCCGTCGTCAGCACCATTCAGCGGGATCAGAACCGCGCCATACGCGCGGACGCCGCAAAAAACCTGACGGTCTTCGGCCCGGCCGGCTGCGGCAAGACCACCGTCGGCATGCACAGGCTCGCGTGGCTGATGTATGAGGCGCGCGCCGCAAAGCTGAAGCCCGACCTGCTGCTCTTCACCGCGAACGAAGCGTTCCGCGCTTACGTCTCGGGCGTGCTGCCGGAGCTCGGCGAGGAGGAGGTCGCCGCCTGCACCTACGGCGAACTGTTTCGCCGTCATTTAAGGGGCTTTGCCGTGGAGGACGCGCTCGAGCAGACCGAGGCGCTGCTCTCAGGCGACCCCGCGCGGGAGCAATATATCCGCGCCGTTTACGACGCGGGCTTCACATCCGCCGCTGACGACGCGCTCTCCCGTCTGCCCGCGCATTTTATCACGCTCTCGCTCTTCGGGCGGACCGTTCTGCCGGCGGCGGTCCTGCGCGAAAAATACGGAAAGCTCGCCGCCCGCACCGTGCGCGACAGGCTTGCCGTGCTGGGGGACTGGGCGGAAGAAGAGATACGGTCTTACTTTCTCCGGCACAAACAGGAGATCCTCGGCGAGGTGATCCGCCGCATGGGAGAAACCGACGCCGACGCCGCCGCCTTCGCGCGGCTGCGAAAGCATGCGCTGAAAAACGCCCGCGACATGATCGGCAAAGCGGTCGAAACAGACGCCGCCCGGCTCTATCGCTGCCTTTTCGCCGCGCAATACGGCAAAAACGAAGCGTACGCCGCGCTGGAACGCAGGCTCGCCGACCGAAGGCTGTTTTTTGAGGACGGCGTCGTGCTGCTTTACATCAAAGCCGCGCTCGGGATGTGCCGCGAGAAAAACGCGCCGACGCACATTCTGCTGGATGAGGCGCAGGACTACGCGCCGCTGCAGCACAAAACGCTGCGGCGCCTCTACCCGGGGGCGGTCTTCACCGTTCTGGCGGACGTAAACCAGAGCGTCGTTCCCGCCGCCGGCAGCCTGTCGGCGGAAGAGATCGCGTCCGTTTACGGGACAAAACCGTTTGTGATCGAAAAGAGCTACCGCAGCACGCTGCAGATCGGCAGATTCGCAAAGCGCTTCCTGCCGCATGCGGATTACGGGCTTTTTGGCCGCGAAGGACCCGAGCCCGTCTTCCATGAGGCCGCTCACGCGGCTCAAAAAGCGGCGCAGATCATCCGGCGGCTGCCGGAAACATACCGTTCGGTCTGCGTGATCCTTCGCACCGTGCGCGAAACGAAGCGGTTTTTCGGCGACCTCAAACGGCTGGTTCCCGAAGCCGCCGCCGTAACGGACGCAAAAAGCGCCGCCGGCGCGAGAGTGCTCTGCATGCCGGCGGCGCTTGTAAAGGGCTTGGAATTCGACGCAGTGATCCTGCCGGATTTCGACGGGGTAAGCAAAAACAGCCGTCTTGCCTACCTGATGACCACCCGCGCCCTGCACGAGCTGCACCTGATCCGCTGAAAAGCCCGCCTTCAGCGGCAGCCGCGCATCACAAAGGTGAGCGTGCCGCCGTCCCTGATCTGCTCATGGGTCAGAACGGTCCCGTCGATCGGCTCCCCGTTCAGATACACGGCCGAGACGTATACGTTCTTCGCGCTCTGGTTTTTCGCCTCCACGTTCAAAACGGCGCCGTTTTCCAGACGGATGGAGGCACGATCCACCGCCGGGGAGCCGAGCTGATAGCGGTCCGTGCCGACGACGGGGTAAAAGCCGAGGGCGGAAAAGACGTACCACGCGCCGAGGGAGCCGCCGTCGTCGTTGCCGTCCAGCCCGTTCGGGTCGAGGGAAAAGCGTTCTTTCAGCGTCCAGCGCACCCACTTCTGCGTCAGATCCGGCCTGCCCGCCTCGTTGAAGAGATACGCCGCGTGCATATCGTGCTGGTTGCCGATCCAGTAGCCCGAACCGGGATCGATCGCAGCCCGGGTGAGGGAGGCGTCCTCCATAAAGTCCTCCAGCTCACGCACGAAGGCTTCTTTGGAGCCGAAGAGCGCGATCAGGTCCTGCGGGGCCTGCTGCACGCTCCACCGCCACTGCCGGGCGCTGCCCTCGCAGTAAGAGCTGAACAGATGCGTGCCGAAGATATCGTCAAAAAACGAGGTGATATTCGGGTTCAGCCGCCCCCAGCTCCCGTCCGCGTTCCTGGGACGGAAGTAACGCGTATCGGGATCCCAGAGGTTCCGGTAATTCCGCGCGCTTTCGGCGTAGAGGGGCGCTTCGGCATCCCCCAGCGCAAAGGCGAGGCGGGCGGTCGCGTCGTCCTCCCACGCGTATTCGAGGGTCTTCGAGACCGAAAACCGGCCGGCGAGATCGTCGGGCACGTAGCCGTATTCGTCGTAGAGCGCCGCCTCCTCCCGCGAATCCTTACCGGGATATTCGCCGTGGGAGGCTTTTTTCATCGCGTCGAGCGCCGCCGCCGCGTCGAAGGGCACGCCCTTGAAATAGCTTTCGGCGAACACAATGTTGGCGGGGTTCCCGAACATGGAGCCGGTGTAGCCGCAGCCCATCGGCCAGCGAGGCAGCACGCCGCCCTCCCTCGCCATCGAGAGAAGGCTCATCAGGCTGTCGCGCTGTACGTCCGGCGCGATCAGGGTATAGAGCGAGTGCGTACCGCGGCAGGTATCCCAGAGCGAGAGATCCGTGCGGTAGGTATAGCCCTCCGCCCGATGCGCCGCGCCGTCAAAGCCCCGGTATTCGCCGTTCACGTCCGTAAAATCCGTCGGCATGATCATGGTGTGATAGAGATTCGTATAAAAGATCCGCTTCGTTTCGTCGTCGGCTTCGACCGAAACGGCGGAAAGGCGATCCTCCCAGGCGTTCCGCGCCTCGGCGCAGATCGCGTCGAAATCCTTATCTCCCGCCTCGGCCGCGAGGTTCTCCCGGGCGTTTTCGGGGCTTACGAAGCTGATCGCCATGCGCAGCGTCACCGGCGCGTTTTTGCGGGAGCCGAAGTCCAGCCACACGCCGTCCCCCGAATCGGCGGGGACGCAGTCGGCCGGCGCGTCGTAATCCCCCGCGAAATACACGGTCAGTCCGCCGTAACGGTCCGAAAACGCGCAGAGGAGCGTGATCCGCCCCGATACCGTGCGTTCCGCCTCATTCCATTCGATCGACGCGTCTTTGTATTCCCCGGCGCTTACCGTCGCGGCGGCGTCGATATACAGCCCCGCCTGTTTCACGGTGTCGAAGGTAAAGCGCAGCGCCGCCGTATGGGAGGAGGCCGTCATCTCGCACGTTGCCGCCGCGCCCGGCAGACGCACGGCGTAGTAGCCGGGGGCAGCCGTCTCCGCCCGGTGCGAGTAGGCCAGCGCCGCGGGGCGTTTGCCGGTGAACCCGCCAAGCCCCGGCGTTACGCGGAACATGCCGTAATCTCTGGCACCTGTCCCCGAGAGCCGCCCCAGGCTGAAGCCCAGCATATGCCGGTGCTCATAGTAATAGCCGGAGGTATTGGTCTTGATCCGCGCAAGGCCACCGGCGGCGCAGGTATCCGGCCCCACGCGCACCGCCCCGAAGGGCGCCGAGGCCGCGGGGCTGAGCATGCCGCAGGTCCACGGCACGCCGCC
>CADBOC010000062.1 GCA_902796175.1 Oscillospiraceae bacterium
TCCTTGCTGCGGCAGTACCCGCAGGTGGTGGATTTCGCCGGCCGTTCCCACTATCCGCTCAACGACTCGCGCTCCATCTGGCAGGGCGCGTTCACCGCGATCAACACCGGCGCGATCAAGTATTCCGAGTTTACGGTGGAGGGCCGCCGCGTCTATCACCCGGCGGACGCCTACGATACCGCCACCTGCTGGCTCATTGAGCTCGACGCTTCTCACAATATGCGTCTGAGGGGCTACGACGTGAAGGCGGGTAAACTGCTCTGCGAGGAATACATGGCGAACCCGGCAGATCCCGAAAACCGCGACTTTACCCCGGCGAACCGCAAGGCTTCGTCAAAGCCCCCCGTCTTCGCCGAGGGCGCGGCGCTCTCCGCCGAAGCCTTCGCCGGCGGCTGCACGGTAACGGCCCCGGCGGCCGAGTCCCGGGACGGTCAGCCGGTCGTGCTCTACCGCGCCTACGCCAAAAACGCGGCGGGCTCCAAGGCGCTTAAAACCTGGGTCCTGCCCTGCTACTACCGCGCCGTGGAGCAGGATACGGTCGAGCTGACCCTGAACGGCCTTGCCCCCGGCGAATACACCGTGGGCGTGATCGCCGAAAACGCCTACGGCGGCGGCAGCGAACCGCTGGAAACCGCCGTGCGCGTCGAAAAGCCGGGCGGGATCGGTTCCTTCTTCGCCCGCATCGCCGCGTGGTTCTCGGGGCTCTGGGCGCTGCTGGTGAAGTATCTCTGATAAATATGCCTGTCTGACGCGCCGCGCGCGGCGGTAAAACGATCTGGGAGGAAGCTGCTATGAAGAAAAACCTGCTGAGCGCGGGGGCTGCTGTCGCGGCCGCCGCCGGCTCAAGTCTGTTCTGCTACGCGTTCCCGAAATGGGTCCCGGTACTCTATGTGCTTTCCGTTTTGCTTCTGGCCGCCGCCGCGGGCGTGATCGCGGCGCTCTTCGCCGAAAAAAAGAAGGCGCTCATGGGGCTGATCGCCTTCGGCGCGTATGCCGCCGCCTTTTTCGGGCTCACGTTCCTCATCAACAACGTGATGCTGGGGGCGACCCGCTCTTCGCTCGCGGCCGCGATCCTGTGCGGCGTGAACCTTGTGTTCTTTCCGGTTTTTTACCTGCTCGTTTCCCGCGGTAAAAGGAAACGGGCGTGGGCGTTCATCCTCGGCGCGGCGCTCTGTGCCGCCGCATCCTTCGCCGTATTCTATCCGGAGGTGGAAACCATGTATTATAAGGATATCCGGGGCTACCGGCCGGTCGCGTCGCCCGTCGCGGGGCAAAAGCTGCCCGCGGGCAGCATGCCCGCCGCAAAAAGCGAACCCCTCGCGCGGGAAGCCGACTTCTTTGTCTCCGTTCAGGGCGACGATGAAGCCGACGGCAGCTTTGAAACTCCCTTCAAAACGATCGAACGCGCCAGAGACGCGGTCCGTTTGCTCGATAAAACGGGCAGAACGGGCGTTACGGTAGCGATCATGACCGGCGTTTACCGGGTCGATTCCCTTGCGTTCACGAAAGCGGATTCCGGCACCGCCGAATGCCCCGTGACCTACACCGCCTACGGCGACGGCGAGGTCGTCGTAACCGGCGGCGCCTCCATCCCGTTCGAAGCCTGCAAGGCCGTTTCGGACGAAGCGGTCCTCAGCCGTTTTCCCGGGCAGGCGAAGGATCAGATCCTCTCTGTCGATCTTACCGCCCTCGGCGTGACCGCCGAACAGTACGGCAAGATCTACGCCATAGGCGGCTACAACACCGCCGGCAAATACGACGGCGACTGGGTGGGGCCGATCTGGTGCGAGCTGTTCATCAACGACGGCCGTCAGACCATCGCCCGCTACCCGAACGGCAAAGAATACCTCTACACCGGCGCGGTGGTGGAGGAGGGCGAGGGCCGCGAGAGCGCCTCCGCCGCGATCAAAGCGGATTTTGAATCGCTCAGAAACCCGAAGCCCGACGTCTATAAGCTGGACGGGGCGCTCTCTGAGCGCATCGCCGGCTGGAAAGAGCCCGAAAAGGCGTGGATGTTCGGCTACTGGCGGTACGACTGGGCGGACGGCTCCACGCCCCTCGGCGTCGTGGACCACGAAAACCTGACGATCTCGCCGATGTTCGTCAGCGGCTACGGCGCGAAAAAGGACGCGCCTTACTACTTCTTTAACGTATTGGAGGAGCTCGACGCGCCGGGCGAATGGTATCTCGACCGGGATACCGGTATGCTGTACTTCTACCCGCCGGAGGGCTTTGACGAGACCGCCGATATCATGCTCTCGCTCTCGACCGATCCCGTGATCCGGGCCGAGGCGGATCATCTCGTCTTCGAAAAGCTGACGGTCACGGGCACGCGCGGCGACGCGGTACAGATCGACGGCGACGGCAACACGGTGAAAAACTGCACGCTCAAGAACGTGGCGGGCAACGCACTGCTGATGACCGGTACCGGCAACCTTGCCGTTGATAACGAGATCACGCGCACGGGGCGCGGCGGCGTGATCCTGACGGGCGGCGACCGCGAAACGCTGACCCCCGGCGACAACCGCGCCGAGAACAATCTGGTGCACGACTGGAGCGAGATCTACGAGACCTACCAGCCCGCGTTCACCTTAAACGGCGTCGGCAACGTCTGCGCGCACAACGAAATGTACAATTCCCCGCACGAGGCGGTCACCTATTCCGGCAACAACCACCTGATCGAATATAACCTGATCCACGACGTGAATCTTTTAACGGACGACGGCGGCGCGATCTACTCCGGCAGGCGGTGGGATTGGTACGGCAACGTCATCCGCTATAACCTGATCTACGACCTCGGCGCGAACGGCCACAGGCCCGTCGGCATCTACATGGACGACGCCCTCGCCGGACAGACGATCTACGGCAACCTGATCGTGAACGCGCCGAACTACGGTCTGCAGCTCGGCGGCGGACAGGATCTGGACGTGCACGACAACGTGGTGGTGAATTCCTTCGCGCCGGTCTCCTTCGACGCCCGCGGCCTTTCGGGCCTTTCGGGAAATGAGTCGAGCAGCTTTTATCAGCATTACAAAGAGAACGGCGAGCTCTGGAAGTTGCTTTGGGAGTCGCCCTGGCAGAGCGAAACGTGGCAGAAGGCCTACCCGCAGTATCAGCGCTACAGCGACGATTTCTCGAACGTAGACGACAAGAACTTCGTGCTCAACCCCGGCAACGGGACCGTAAAGCACAACGTGTTCGTCTCGGCCTCCGGCCGGATCGGCGAGATCGCCGACGAAGCCTACCGCTACAGCGATATCTCGGAAAACGGGATCTTCCGTCTCTCCGACCTCGATAAGCTCTTCGTCGATCCCGACAACGGCGACTACACCCTGCGCGAAGACGCGCCCGTCGATTTCAAACCGGATATCCCGGCCATGTCGGAATTCGGCAGAAGCGCGTCGCGCTGACGCGCGAAGCGAATGAGAAGTGAGCAGCGAGCAGGCGGCAGTTTCGGAAAACGCGAAGCGTTTCCTGACGTTTCTCATTTCTAACTTCTGACTCGCGCATTCAGCGCGACAAATACGGATTTGCGGAGGCGGAACCTCCGCAAAAAAGTTATAAAAGACGAAAGATGAAAGACGAAATCGGGCGCTGCGCGCGGCGTTTTAA
>CADBOC010000063.1 GCA_902796175.1 Oscillospiraceae bacterium
CGGATCGTCGCGGATCGGCCCCAACACCGTAACGGCGATCAGGCTCTGCACCTCGTTCGTGCCGTCCTCGTACACGTCGCCCAGAATGCCGAACAGCTTTTTCATGCGCTGGGGATGATTTTCGCGGATCGTACCCAGGATGCGCTCTTCCGCCGGGCCGGTGAAAAAGGTCTCGCAGAGAAACTCGCCGTAAAGATCGACGTTCTCGCGGATCATATCCCGGAACTCGGGATACATGGAAGAAAGCTTGCTCGCGAGCGTAACGGGATCGTACGCCTGGCTGCCGGAGCGCGCCGCGTTGGTGGAGACCGTCTGCACCTTCTTTTTGGAGACGATCGGCTTTTTCTCGGCGTAGCTGTCCGTTAAATACTCGCTGATCTCGTTTACGAGCGTTTTGATATCCCGGTCCGTATAGGTCTCGGGATCAAAGAAGAAGGTGGAATCGAGGTTGAAGGCGGAATCATCCGAAAGGTCGACGTCCGCCGGACCGGAGAGAAAGTGGATGCGCTGCCCGCTGAAAACGAAACGCAGTCTCCCCTTTTCGCCGCTGAGATCCACCACGGCGGCGCCGGAGCGTTCGTACACAGGGCTGCCGCCTCGGCTGCCGCCGGCCGGCGCGGCGGTAAAGCCGCACTGCTTCGCGACGTCGGCAATGCCTTTGTACAGCCCGTTCATCACATAGACAGGTTCAAGCATAAAAAGGAGCTTCCTTTCCGTATTCAGGCGTTGAGCGCCTTAAAGTTTTCTTTGTTCGCCTTGTACAGGTTTTTGAAAACGGCGTACTGCTTGTCGTAGACCGACTTGTTCGCCGCGTTCGGCCTATAGGTCTTTACGACCGGAATCAGTTTCTTTGCCGCCTGGATGCTCGGGATCTCGCCGGAGCCCACGGCGATGGTGACCGCGGCGCCGACCGCGCCTACGTTCTGGGGCTGATCGACCGTCTCGACAGGCTTGCCGAGCACGTCCGCCAGAATCTGGCAGGTGGCGGTCGTAAGCGCGCCGCCGCCGACGAAGCGGACGGTATCGGAGGACTTTACCTTTTTATCCTCCGCCTCCATGAACCAGCGCAGGTGGAAGCACACGCCCTCGATCACGGCGCGCAGCAGCTCGCGTTTGCCGGTCTCAAGAGAAATATTGAAGAACATGCCGCGCGCGTTCGGATCCTCGAACGGGCAGCGGTTGCCGTGCAGCCACGGGGTAAAGATCACGCCGCCGGCGCCCGCCGGAACCTCGCTGATCACGTCGCCCATGTAATCGTAGAGACTCGTATAGGTGCTCTCGTACCCCTCGGCGACGTGTTCTTTTTTGAGGTAGATATTGATCTCGTCGAGCGCCAGATGGTCGCGCACCCATTCAAGGCACTTGCCGGCGGTCTCGAGCTCGCCGAAGTAGTTGAAACGGCCCTCGTCCGCGCCGATCACGGCCGCGATCATGGCGGAGGCGTCCACGATGCTCTTTTCGACCACCGTGGAGACCCAGCCTGAGGTGCCGGAGTAAATATGCGTATCGCCGGGATCCACCGCGCCGGCGCCCACGCCGATGAGAGAGGCGTCTCCGCCGCCGCCGTAGACCGGCGTGCCGGGTTTAAGCCCCAGCTCCTTCGCCTGCTGCTCGCGCAGACCGCCGACAACGTCGGTGGATCGGATGATCTCCGGCATATGGGCGGGGTCTACCCCGAGCGTTTTGCAAAGGCTGACGCTCCAGGTCTCATGCCCTTTGCGCAGGTCGTAGAGCAGGGTGCTGAAGGCGCTGTCTTTTGTCATGACCGGGCGGCCTGTCATGCGGCAGATGAGATAATCCTTTACGTCGAGCCATTTGTATACGCGCTTATAGACCTCGGGCTCATGCTTTTTGACCCAGTTATACTTCCACACAGGGTCTTTGACGGAGGCGGCCACCGCCCCCGTGATCACAAGGCTTTTGATGAGGATCGGGATGCTTGCCCCGGCGATCTGCACGCCGTGGGCGATGCCCTCCTTCAGCTCCTCCCTTGCGCGCTGATCCATGTAGCTCATCGGCCGGCGCACGGCTTCGCCGTTTTTATCCACCAGCACAAGGCCCTGCATCTGCGAGCAGAAGGAGATCCCTTCGATCTGCTCCGGTTTTACGCCGGAGCTTTCGATCGCCTGTCTGGCGGTCACGCACATGGCGTTCCACCATTCCTCCGTATCCTGCTCCGCGCCGCCGTCCGGCAGAACGTAGAGGCCGTAGCCGTGCGAAGCGCTGCCGAGCAGGCGGATGGTATCGGAGATCTCAAAAACGCAGGTCTTAACGCCTGTCGTGCCGATATCAAAGGTGATCGCGTATTTCATAATGCACTTTCCTTTCCGGTCTGTTTCCTTAAAGCGTCTGTCTGCCCTGCAGCGCGCGCGAAAGGGTGACGGAATCCGCGTACTGCAGATCGCTGCCGACGGGCAGCCCGTAGGCAAGGCGCGTGACCCGCACGCCGAGGGGCTTTAGAAGCTTTGCGATGTACATGGCGGTCAGCTCCCCTTCTACGTTTGAGCCGGTCGCCATGATCACCTCCTCGACCCCGTCCGCCGGAATGCGCGCAAGCAGTTCCTTAACGGTGATATCGTCCGCGCCGACGTCGTCGAGCGGTGAGATCACCCCGTGCAGAACGTGATAGGTCCCCTTGTAATCGTTCGTCCGCTCCACGGCCATCAGCGCTTCCACGTTCTCGACCACGCAGACGGTTTTGCGGGAACGGCGCGGATCCGAACAGATGGGACAAACGTCCCGGTCCGTCAGGTTGCAGCAGACGGAGCATCTGCGCACGGTATCCGCCGCCGTTGTTACGGC
>CADBOC010000064.1 GCA_902796175.1 Oscillospiraceae bacterium
AGCAACAAACTGAAACATCTAAAAAAAGACGCCGGAGAACACCCGACGTCTGATAGAGTGTACCCGGGAGGTGAGATTTTCTCGTCTATCCGAGCATTTTTTGTCGTTTCAGCTTGATTTCGTCAATTTCACAATTCAGAAAAATCAGGCGCGCTGCATTCCATTTTGCAACGCGCCCTTGCCGTATTTTTACGTCCGTCAGGCAGAAACCGCCCTTCCGTTCTTAAAGAGGTTTCAGTCCCCGGAGGACTGCCAGCGGGCGGGATCCTCGAGCCCTACGGCGGCCCTCAGGATGAGCCGTGCGTCCTCGGAACGGATCTCGCCGTCTCCGGTCGCGTCCGCCGCAAGAAAGCGCGCGGAGCCTTTTTCAAAGGTCTCGAGACCGACCGCCGCGCGCAGCGCGAGCCGCGCGTCGTCCGCCTTCACCTCGCCGTCCTGCGAAACGTCGCCGGGCAGGTATGCCACCGGGGGCTCCGACGGGCCGGACCTGCCGAATCTGCAGACGTACCCGTTGCCCGAAGCCGCTACCGTCACGGTCAGCTCCGGCAACGCGGAGAGCCGCCGGCCGTCCTGATACCAGCCGAGGAACCGAGAGCCTTCCTCCGGGTACGCGGTCAGAACGACCCGGTCGCCGATATAGCCGTACGCGCGCGGCGTGCAGCTGCCCGCTCCCTCAGGGGAGGCGGTCACCGTCATGAGCCGCGCCTGTTCGCCCCTGTAGAAGGCCGGCCCGACCGTTTTCTCCCCGCTACCGTACGTCAGCGTGTAGGCCGTATCCCGGCCCGCTTGGCAGACCGGCGCCGCGCCGGTAAACACGTCGCCCTTTTTCAGCGGCACGTTCTGATACCGGGCGATCAGCGTACAGGTATTTTCGCCGTAATCGTACTCCTGTACGGTATAATCCATCGTTCCGCCGCCGGTCGCCGTGATCTCCACACGGTATTCCCCGTCGCCGGGCAGCGCGAAGACCTTTGTTCCGGTCGCTTCCACGCTGCTGCCGATGGACGAGCCCTCTACCGGGACGCTCTTTTCGCCTGCGGTCTCTGCGACCAGGCGGTTTTCCGCGTCGTACACCTTAACGTCAACGGGGCAGTCCACCCGCACCAGCCGCATTCTCGGCGCGGGAAGCGGCGTCGCAGACCGGTCTTCGGGAGAAGCGTCGAGCAGAGACATCGTAAGCTCGGGGTAGTGCGGGATCACGAAAAGACGGCTCACCACAAACTCCAGCAGGCGTTTCAGCGTATCGAACGACGCCTGAACGATCGCCTTTTTCAGATTCCCCATCCGCACGACGCCGTTCACAACGACCCGGTCTACAAAATACTGCAGATCTTCCATCGACACGCCGGCGTCGACGGCGTCCTGTAAAACCGCCCCGACCAGCTCATAGAGCGGCTCCCCGATCCCCTGAAAGAGCCCGACCGTTTCTATACCGAACACTTCCCCGATCTTCGCGTCGATCGGATTGCCGTTGGCGTAAAGCAGCTCAGAAGCCAGGTATTTGACGACGTCGGACTTTGTGACCGAGGTCGGCTTCCCATATTTATCCAAATAGTACTGCTGAACGATATAGGACAAAACCTTGGTTTTGTCGGAGTCCGGGGCCCCCAGAAACCGGGCAAACGCGTCGAACACTTCGTTTACCTTCTGCGCCTGCAGAGAATTCATCGGGAACAGGAGCTCTTTCTGGTAGTTCCCCGCCTTCAGCAGGTTCTCGTACCGCGTTCTGACGCCGTTCTTCTGCACAAACCGGGCGTAGTCCGCGTTCGCGGCGGAGGGCAGCCAGTGGGTCTGCCCGTACCGCGCGTACCCCCAGTCGCGCATCACCACCTTCGGCACGATATCGATCGGGTTTACGACGTTATGGATATTTCCGTACCCGGCCGCGTTCTTCGCGAGCTTTGTCGGCTGCGGCGCTTCGAACGTGTAGGCGAATACGTTGCGCTCCGTATTCCCCGCTTTTCCGAAGATACCCTTAAGCTCCGCCGCGACCAGATTGGTCGTGGCGCCGGCGCGGCTGTAGCCGGTGATCCACATTTTTACTTTGCCCTGCTTCGCTTTTTCGATCAGGGTAAGTCCTTTTTCATCCGAATGCGTCCCAAGGTATTCCATGAGCGCGGCGGTCACTTGATTGCGGCACTTATCAAACCCGGGATGCGTATCGGCGGAGGTATATGCCTCAAAGTTGCCCGCCCATTCGGCTTCGTATCCGCCGCCGCGGATCGCCACGGTAACGAGGGTACAGTCTCCCGATTTTTTGGAGGCGATCGCAAACGCGATGGAATCCTGCTGCGGCGGCTCCCCGTAATGGTAGAACCTGACGTCCCGGTACCGGTCCTCTATCTCCGTTTTCAGATATCCGCGCTCGGCGTTCGTAAAGCCGCAGTTCTTCAGAAATTCGTCCACGTTCCGGTATTTATTCTCATATTTCGGCGTTTCGGCGCTGTTGAACGCGGAAAGCGCCAGCCGCAGAGAGGTCTGCGCGAGCTTTTTGCTGTAATCGGAAGCGCTCCCGGCAAAATACGAATCGGAATAGGAAAAGCTGTCGGTGATGTCCTTTGTATCAGAAACGGCGCGGAAACGCACCGTTTTGTTCTTCGCGGAAAAATCGGAGAACGTGACCGGCAGCGACGCCTTCGCCCCCTCGGGGGTCTTCACCTCCAGCGAGACCGTACCTTCTTTTTTCGGATCCAAAATCACCGTGCCGTATGTCACGCCTTTTTTCATCAGGGATTTCTGGTCGTCCCGGACGCCGCCGACCTTTTTCAGAACGCCGGCGACCGAGCCGTCGCTCACCGTGAAGGCAAGATCCTCAAAACTGCACCCGAGCGCGGTGCGGTACGCCACGACGATCTCCGCGAGATCCGACGTATACAGGGATATGCCGCCGTCCGACGCGTCGATGCTCTTCCCCATCGATACGCCGCATACGGTGACGCTGACCCGGTCGCAGACCTCGTCGTTTACCTTTGCCGTGACCGTAACGGCGCCGTCCTGTTTCGCGAGGACGTTCGCCGTGATCTTCCACGTATGCGGCCCCGTTCTGGTCACCTGCGAGCCGCCGATCGAAAAGACCCTGCTGTCGCTGCTCTCCCAGACCACGTCTTCGCCTGTGAATTCCCCGCTTTCGGAGCTCAGCTCCGCCGTCAGGGAGACGGGCTTATCGGAAGCGCCGGCGCAGAGGGTCTTTTTGCCCTTTACCGCAAAAAGCCCCTCTTTGTCGCAGATCGTCAGCTTGCTCTCGGGCAGATCGTTGAGGAAGAACGCCGGACGCACGCCCAGACTCGCGTCGTAGAGCGCGCTGCCGTACGCGACGCCGCCTCTGTGATCCACGCTGCCGCCCACGTTCGCGAGAAACACGCTGTTCGTAGAACGCAGCATCCAGGTGGCGTATTCCGAGGTAAGGCCCAGCCCCGCCGCGCTGACGTTGTAAAGCCCCTGACATTTCGCGTAATCCGTACCGGCGGCAAGGCGGCGCCGATCCGCCGCTTCGCTGCCGCTGAAGCCGTTGGTCGGATCCGTCGCGTCCTCATACGAGAGCAGGAAGAGGGGATCCGGCTCCATGCCGTCTTCGATCGGGACGGGGTCCATGCGCTCCTGCTCGGCCTTCGTAAACGCGGCGTTCAGAAAGCTGCCGTTCAGCCACCGGCGGATATCGCTGGTCTCGTAATCCGCGTCGAACGCGTCCATCGGGCCGCAGACACAGAAGGGCTGCGCGTCGATCAGCTTTTCGCTCATCACGAGCATATAGTCGCGGTCGAGGATCCGCCATTCCAGCGGCTCCCACTTGAACCAGTAGGTCCGATCGGTCGAATAGCCGTTGAGCTGCTGCATGATATAGCCCTCATTCGGTTCCAGGAAGGGCATATACGGCCTGTATTGTGAGAACCGGACCGCGCGGTAGCGCCCGTCCTTATACTCGACGTCGCAGTAGCGCATCCAGTCGCCCTGAATACAGTTCGACAGACTTCCGTCGCCGGCGTAATACCCGTATGAACGCCAGCCGGAATCAGAGACCAGCCGATCCAGCAGGATCACCTTGTTCGGATCCGTGACGCGCGTCTGCGGATAGGAACCGAAGTAAACGCTGTCCCCGTTCTGATAGGTCTCAGCGAACGCGTTCGGGAACAGACTTCCGAACCCCGCTCCCCCCAAAGAGACCGACGCGAAAACGGTGAGCGCCGACAGCAATACCGAAACAACGCGCGCGGCTGACTTTCTGATCTTCATCTATGATCCTCCCTGTTCCGAGGGGCGAGGCCCGCCCCTCAGCTTTCTTTTTCACGCTCCGCCGGTTTTCCCCCTGTCGGCTCCCTTCCGGAAATACGCATGGTGCGCGGGGACCTGAGCGGACCCAGTGTTTTTTGAAATACAGATATGATATCATATTCATCCAAACAGGTCAATGGTTTTAGCTGTTTACACGCCTGCGGCGCGAATGAAAAGTGAACCGGTTCCGTAGGGCACGTCGTCCCCGACGCGCCGGAACGCCGCCCAAAGCGCAGTGCCCCCAAGGAGCCGAAGCGCCGCCTTCCTCTGTATGGCACGGCGTTTATAACGTTCCGCGGGGGGGGCGTTTTGTCGCCTGTTTGTAACCGGACGTACCAGCATTCCCCGGAAAAGCGCAAAGTATAATCATTTGCCGTCAATCATGGAACCGTCCCCTGATTGGTTTGATGGTTTGATGATACTATAATACAACGCCCGATGGGAGCTTTTCGACCCACGGGGCGTTGTAAAGAATCAATATTTTTGCTGTTTTTCTTTCTCCCGCTTTTCTTTTTCCTCAAGCCACCTGTAAAATTCCCATTCCAAAGGGGTTCTTCCGTTGTTTTGTTTTTTTAACTGTTCTCTTATTTCTTCTTGGTATTTCAGATATGTTTTGTGGCATTTGATTCAGCTCCATAGCGTATTTCAAAACCGTTTTCAAGAAGCACATTATCCGAAAATGACGCCTCCCGCTTTTGCAATCATCGAAAGGATAGCTTTATCGGTCAGCGGCGCCATGCCGCTAATCATTTCTAAATATTCGTCGTCAGTCATTTCCGTTGGGATCGTTTGGTCCGGAATCTCCTTCACCGAATACCCTTTACCATCAGGCGAAACCGTGATCTGAACGCACAGCCCGGATGAAGCGAAACCAGTCGCATGATACATACTGCATGGTGTTTTGCAGATCCTCCGTATGATCTCATATAATTGAAAAAAAACAGAATGCGGAAGCAAAAGCAGGATGATATCACCCGGCTGAATCACCTCATCCAACGGCCCCCTGCACGCAGCAGGATCGGAAGATAAAAATTGAGCATAGCATATTCCGTCCACCTTGATCAATTTCTTTTGCGGCAATGAACATTGTTCCGTCTCTTCCATCATTTGCAGAATTGCTTTTTTGTCCCGGTGAGATATTTGGTTTACGATCTGACCAGACGCCGGATTAAACATCGGGCGGATTACGATGGAAGAACCAGACGCCGGATAAACAAGCGGATACTTTATATCGTCTTTCATATCGAACACCTCCGTTACGTTAAACAGTATAAACGGAGCCATGGACCGAAAATGCTGCATGGGGTATTGTATTTTATTCTTGCAAGTGATATCCTTCAGAAATAACGAAACGGAGTGTGAAAGAAATGTTTTTTACGGGTACTTTTTCCATGATGG
>CADBOC010000065.1 GCA_902796175.1 Oscillospiraceae bacterium
CTGGGGCAGGAATCGGCCGCGGCGCTCCTGCGCTTTCGCGAGCAGATCGCCGGGGTGATCGGGGCCGCCGCCCGCGAGATCACCTTTACCTCCGGCGGCAGCGAGGCGGATAACCAGGCCATCCGCTCCGCGGCGGCGGCCGGGGCCAAAAAGGGCAAAAAGCATATCATATCCACCGCCTTCGAGCATCACGCGGTGCTGCACGTCTTAAACGCCTTAAAGCGCGAGGGCTTTGAGATCACCCTGCTGCCGGTGGGGGAGGCGGGCCTTGTTACGCCCGAACAGGTAAAGGAGGCCATCCGCCCCGATACCGCCCTCGTCACCGTGATGTTCGCGAACAACGAGATCGGCACCCTGCAGCCGGTCGCCGAAATCGGCAGGGTCTGCCGCGAGGCGGGCGTGCTCTTTCATACGGACGCGGTGCAGGCCGTGGGCCACGTGCCCGTGAACGTTTCTGAGCTGAACGCCGACTATCTCTCCGCCTCGGCGCACAAATTCCACGGCCCGAAGGGCGTCGGCTTTCTGTGGACGCGCAAGGGCGCGCCTCTGCAGTCTTTGATCGAGGGCGGCGCGCAGGAGCGCGGCAAACGCGCCGGCACCGAGAACCTGGCCGGGATCGCCGGCATGGCGGCGGCGCTCAGTGAAGCCGCCGAACACATGGAGGAGAACGCCGAAAGGCAGCTCCATACCCGCGAACGGCTGATCGAGGGCATCTCCCGCATTCCGCACTGCGTCTTAAACGGCGACCGCGAACGCCGCCTGCCCGGCAACGTCAACTTCTGCTTTGAGGGGATCGAGGGCGAAAGCCTGCTTCTGCTGCTGGACGATAAGGGGATCGCCGCGTCGAGCGGCTCCGCCTGCACCAGCGGCTCGCTGGAGCCGAGTCACGTGCTGCTCGCCATCGGCCGCCCGCACGAGATCGCCCACGGCTCTTTGCGCTTAACGGTGGATGAGAACGTCTCCGACGCGGAGGCGGACTACCTGATCGACGCCGTCGCTTCGGTGGTGGAGCGGCTCAGGGCCATGAGCCCCGTGTGGCGCGATCTGATCGCCGGCAAAAAAAGCTTTGTAACGAAATGAGGGAAAGACAATGGCATTGTACAGTGAAACGGTAATGGACCACTTCCGCAACCCGCGCAACGTCGGCGTGATCGAGGACGCCGACGCCGTGGGCGAGGTGGGCAACGCCCGCTGCGGCGACATCATGAAGATCTATCTGAAGATCGCGGACGGCGTGATCACGGACGTAAAGTTCGAGACCTTCGGCTGCGGCAGCGCCATCGCCTCCGCCAGCATGGCGACGGAGATGATCAAGGGTAAACCGCTCTCGGAGGCCCTCACCCTCACGAACAAGGCGGTCGCCGAGGCGCTGGACGGCCTCCCCGCCCACAAGCTCCACTGCTCCGTTTTGGCCGAGGAGGTCATCAAGGCCGCGGTCAAGGATTACTACGACCGCAACGGCATTCCCTACGACCCCGCGGATTTTCCGGAGGAACACGACTGCGAAAGCTGCGGGCTTTGACGCGCCGTGCGCGTCAAAGCGGGTGAAAAGGGAGAAGTGATCCTTGAGAAATGAGAATTGAGAAGTGAGAAGTGAGAAATGATGGACGGGCTCCGCCCGTACCCGATCTTATTAAAGTCAAAACGCGAAGCGTTTTCCGACATTTCTCATTTCTGATTTCTAACTTCTCACTTCCATTTTCTTCTCACTTCCATTTTTGAGATTTTCTCTTTTTCTTGAATAGAAAGGATGAATACTATGACGACTTCCGAACTGCAGCAAACGATCCTGGAGGCGAAGGCGCGTCTCGGGGTCTGCGTGCTGGCGCACGCTTATATGTCGCCGGAGATCTGCGAGGTGGCGGATTACGTGGGCGACAGCTTCGGGCTGGCGCAGAAGGCGGCGGAAAACCCCGCCCAAAAGATCGTGATGTGCGGCGTCCGTTTTATGGCGGAGACCGTCAAGATCCTATCGCCCGAAAAAACGGTGGTGCTGCCGAACCCCGAATCCCTCTGCCCCATGGCGGAGCAGATCGAGCCGGAGCTGCTCGCCGGGCTCAAAGAGACCTACCCCGGCTACACCGTGGTGGCCTATGTGAACACCACCGCCGCCACCAAAACGCTGGCGGACGTGTGCGTCACCTCCTCCTCGGCGGAAAAGATCGTGCGGGCGATCCCGAACGATAAGATCCTTTTCGTGCCGGACTGCAACCTCGGCGATTACATTCAGAAGCAGGTCCCCGAGAAAACGGTCGCCCTCATGCGCGGCGGCTGTCCCTCGCATGTGCGCGTCACGGCAGAGGACGTAAAACGGGCGAAGGCGCTCCACCCGGAGGCGCTCTTCCTCGTCCACCCCGAATGCCGGCCGGAGGTCACCGCCATGGCGGATTACGTCGGCTCCACCACGGGCATCATGGCCTACGCCGAAAAGAGCGAAGCGCGGGAGTTCATCATCGGCACCGAGAATTCCATTGTGCAGCATCTGGAGCTGAAGTGTCCCGATAAGCGCTTCTGGGCCGTGTCGAAGGACTGCGTCTGCCACAACATGAAGGCGGTCACATTGACGCAGGTGCTCAGGGCCGTGCTCGGCGAAGGGGGCGAAACGATCGCGCTTTCAGACGAAACGATCGCGGCGGCCCGGCGCAGCATCGACGCCATGCTGAGGCTCGGCGCATGAAAAAAGCCCTGATTGCCATGTCCGGCGGCGTGGATTCCGCTGTCGCGGCGCTGCTGACGCTCGAAACCGGCGCCGCGGCCGTCGGCTGTACCATGAAGCTGCACGGCGGCGAGGAGGCCGGTCGTCCCGGTACCTGCTGCGCCCTGTCGGATGTGGAGGACGCCAGAAGCGTCGCCGTTCGTCTCGGCATGCCGCACTACGTCTTCAATTTTCAGGACGATTTCCGGGACGCGGTCATAAAACCCTTCTGCGAGAGCTATTTAAGGGGCGAAACGCCGAATCCCTGCATCGAGTGCAACCGCTCCCTGAAGTTCGGCAGGCTCTACGCCCGCGCCATGGAACTCGGCTGCGATACGGTGGTCACGGGCCACTACGCCCGCGCGGTGGAGGAAAACGGCCGTTTTCTGCTCAAAAAAGCTCTGGACCCCGATAAGGACCAGAGCTACGTTCTGTATATGCTCACGCCCGAGCAGCTTCGGCATACCTTCTTCCCGCTCGGTACGCGCACAAAGCCTGAGGTGCGCCGCATCGCCGCCGAACACGGCTTTGTGAACGCCGACAAGCCGGACAGTCAGGATATCTGCTTTGTGCCGGACGGCGACTACGCGGCGGTCGTGGAGCGGGAGACCGGCGTCGTCTCGCCCCCCGGCGATTTTATCGACGCGTCGGGGAAGGTCCTCGGGACCCACCGGGGCGTGATCCGCTATACCGTGGGCCAGCGCCGGGGGCTCGGGATCCCGGCCGAGCGCAGCCTGTACGTCACGTCTCTCGACCCCGCCGCCAACACCGTGACGCTCGGGTACAAGGAGGCGCTGTTCTCCGATACCTGCGAGCTGAGAAATATCAACCTGATCTCCGTACCGAAGATAGAAGGGGCGCTCAGGGCGGCCGTCAAGATCCGTTACCGCCACCCCGAGCAGCCGGCCGTCGTCACGCAGACGGGGCCCGATACGCTTCTGGTCCGCTTTGACGAGCCCCAGCGGGCGATCACAAAGGGGCAGGCCGCCGTGATCTACGACGGGGACGTTGTGGTCGGAGGCGGAACGATCGCGAAAGTGATAAAAGACGAAAGCTGAAAGACGAAAAAGGAAAACGCGCCGCGTTTTGAATTATAAAATGGGTACGGGCGGAGCCCGTCCGGTTTCATCTTTTGTCTTTTGTCTTTCGTAACTTTCGCGGCGGCAAAGCCGCCGCGTTTGGGGGAATGATTATGATATCCACGCGCGGGAGGTACGCTTTGCGCGTTTTGATCGATCTTGCGGAGCATGACGCGGGGGCGTATATCCCCATGAAGGAGGTCGCTGCCCGGCAGGGCGTGTCGCTCAAATATCTGGAACGCATCCTGCCGCTGCTCACGGCCGGCGGGATCGTGGAGGGTGTGCACGGCAAGGGCGGGGGATACCGCCTGAAAAAAAAGCCGGAGGAATGCACGGTCGGCGAGGTGCTGCGCTTAACGGAGGGCACTCTGGCCCCGGTGGAATGCCTGCGGGCGGACGCCGAGGCCTGCGAACGCTGCGACGAATGCCGCACCCTGCC
>CADBOC010000066.1 GCA_902796175.1 Oscillospiraceae bacterium
ATGGAAAAGCCCAGCAGCGCGCCGCCGACGGCAAGCTGTTTTTCCTTCGGCAGCGTTTCGCCGTCCACTCTCACCCGCCAGCCGTCGGATACGGGGATGGAGGTGCAGAAGACCCGGTCCTCGCCGTTTACCGTGATTTTTCCCGAAAGGCGCGTATCCGTCGCTTCGTTGGGCTGCCAGAAGCCGTTCTGCCGCAGCCGTTCGCAGGCGGTCTGCACCGCCGCGGGATCTGAAAGGCAGGCCTGCAGCGTAAATGTCCCCTCAGCGCCCGGGTTGCAATGGAGCTCCAGCGTAAAGGTCCGGCCCGCAGCGGCGTAGCCGACGGAGGTCATGGTGGTATGCGCGTCGTAGGAATAGATCCGGCGCGAGCCGTCCGGTTTTGTAACAACAAGCGTGAAGGGCGTATTTTTCTCCGTCTCCACGTTCAGATAGACGTAGAGCTGGCCGCCTGCTTCGGGCGCCGCGGTGAAGCGGACGGCGGCCGCTCCCCCGTTTTCTCCGCTGAACGAAAAGCCGTATCTCCCGTCCTCTTTTTTTTCGAGCGTCACGGCGGCCGCGTCGTAAGACGGGGCGGAGAGCGGTACGTTCTTCAGCGCGTCTCCGGCGTTCGCCGCGAGGCGGAAAAACGCGTTCTGGTTCTCGGGCGCGGCGTTTTCGGCGGGCGACCAGTCAAGCACGGCCTTTTCCGCCGCAAAGCCGGGCGGCAGGGCGTTTGCGTAGCGGTAAAGCCGCACGCCCGCGCCGTTGTCGGCGATCTTCATATAGCCCTCCGCCGCGCTGTCTGAGAGTGTGTTCGGCGTATCGCCCTGCGTGCGGTACGCGTCGGTCTCTATAACGTATTTGACCCCGAACAGACTGTTGAAGGCTGGCGTCTGCAGGTTGTTCAGCACGTAGTTCGACATGTTCGTATCGAGCCCTAGGTTTCGCCAGAAGGGGTAGTTCGTCTCGGTGACGGAGGCGGATTGAAACAGCCCCCTGACCCCGAGAACAGAGCCGTAGTCGCCGTACATGTTGTTGATCGCCCGGAGATCGGTACGGTAAAACGGCTGCGTGTCGCCCGTGTCGTCAAGCATCTGCCGCGCCGCTTCGTACATGCCGCGAAGCTCTGCATAGTCCTCCCCGGGCATGACGCGGGGATGTACGCACTGCGCGAAGGTCAGGTCGAAGGCGACCGCCAGCGTCAGCGCGGCGGAGAGGGCGAGCTTCGCCGCTTTTGATGCGGTCTGTTTTCCGATCACCGCCGCGGGGAAGAGCACGGCCAGCAGCGCCAGATTCGCAAAGAAGACGGCGGGCGTCATCACGACGGACGTTTCGCCGTCCTTGTTGAAAAAGGTATAAAACGCCGCGAGCGCCAGAAGAACGGCGGGGACGGCTGCCGCGAACAGAACCGGCTTTTTTTCGGGCTTTTCGGGCGCGGTGAGCGCCCGGTGGGCGGCGGAGATCAGAAAGAAGCTGAACAGAAAGCTGTAGCGGAAGTACATGCCCGTTACGGTGCGCATCCCGTGCATCAGCGTATCAAGGAAGGGCAGGTTGAAGCAAAGAACGAAAAACAGCAGAGCCCCGAGGGTGAGCGCCCGCTCTTTTTTCGGGATCTTTGAAAGAAACGGGAAGAGTGCCGCTCCGGCGAGCGTAAGAACGCCGGAATAAACGGGCAGATACTGCGCGTTCGTCACGTTTACGGCGGCGCCGCCGCTGAAGAGGGACGAGACCTGACGGGGCAGATCCGTAAAGTATCCGGCTGCGCTGTCGGCGTAAAGATTCTCTGCCGTGCCGTTTACCGCCAGCATTACAAGGGGAACGAACAATACGCCGAGTATCGCGGCGGAAAGGACGGGGGCGCCGGCGAAGCGCAGGCCCGTTTGCCAGAATCGGCTGCCGAAGAACGCGTTTTTGCCGTTTTCACCGAAGGGATCCGACAATCTGTAATTGGTAAAATAATAAATAATATAATAGATAACGGCAAATTCCGCGGCAAAGATCGACAGATAAAAGCTGCTCAGCAGCATCACGGTGAAAACGGCGGCGTAGAGCCGTACCCGGCCGGTCTCGATCAGCCGCTCGATCCCGAGCGCCAGCAGCGGGAGCAGCAGGAATACGTCCAGCCAGATGATATTGAAGGAGTAGGCAAGGAACCAGCCGCAGAAGGCGTAAGAAGCGCCGAGCCACACGGCGGGCAGCCCCGCCCCGCCGTTTTTGCGGCGGCAGAGGTACAGCGCCATGGCGGCGGCGGCAAGGCACTGCCTTACGGGGATGAGCAGCTCCGCCGCCGGGATCACCGCCGCCTTCGGCAGCAGCATCAGGATCAGATTGAACGGAGAGAGCAGATAGTAGCATAAGCTCCCCCAGAAGCTGCCGCCGAAGCCCGTGGCCCACGAATAGAGCAGCGAGCCGCCGCCGTGCAGCTTGCCGAAAAGCTCCGTTAAAAACGGCGCGTATTCCATGACCATATCGGCGTAAAGCCTGCGGCTTGCGCCCAGCGGGAACACGCCGCATACGGCATAGGCAATCAGGCAGCACAAAAGAGAGAGCCCCGCCGCGAAAACGCAGCAGAAGAGGGGCTTTTCAAGCAGCGGAACGCCGGCGGGCTTCTCCGCGCGCGGCTTGTTCGGTTTCATAAGGCAAAACTCCTTGAGCGTCGGCTTATTTCGGCGGTGACCCAACGTCGTTTGCAGTATATCATAAACGGCGCCGCCCTGTCAATGCGGCTGCGTTCCCGGCTCAGCGCCCCGATCCGGGAATGCCGTTCGTTCACGGTTTGTTCATTTTGAATTAAAAATTGCACAAACATCACAAGAAGACGGAACGACCTTTGGTAAAATTATCTATGAAAAAACGGAAATTTTTGTTTACATCTTTATCATTGTCGTATTGACAACGGCAATACTTGGGGGGTATAATTATCACGATATAGTATACCCAAAGTGCCGCTTTCTGCCCGAAAGCGCCATGAGGGGCTATTCAATTTTTTGCAAAGAATCTGCAAAGAAGGAGTGTTTTTCGACATGGGAGTTAAAGCGAAACTTTCCACAAAAGTTTTAAGCTTCTTCCTCTCGGTACTGATGGCAGTCAGCTGCTTCGGCATCGTCGTGCCTTCTCTGTCGCCCGCGGCTTCCGCCGCGAACGTGGCGGAGGAGCAGTGGGCGGCGCTGAAGGACGCGCTCGCCGCCGCCGCCAACGGCGGTTACCTCAGTACCGACGGCTACGCTGTCACAACAGACGACAGCACCGGAAACACCACGGTGAACGATACGACCAAAAACGGTTATATCTACGCTGTGGTGCGCGCGGTAGGTGAGATCGCCGCCTCAGGGGCGGACGACCTGCCTGCCCATAACACCGCGCTTGCCGCGTACATCGCCGAAAAGGCTGAGGCGAATGCGTTCCAGACGGAATTCATCGCTCAGATCCTGCCCGCTGTCGGCAATTACGCCCAGTGGGACGGCAACGCGACCAACGGCGTATGGAACGGCGACGCCGCCGACCTGAATCTGGAAGGCTCGACGTTCACCACCACCGTTACGCGTGACGCGAAGGGCGCCGTACTCACGGATTATGAATCCGCTTACGACGTGCCCGCCGAGGTCGACGTGAAGTACACCGTCACCTTTGCGAGCGAGGTCGTGGAGGGCGAATCCGCCGTCGTGCCCGGCGGCAAGAGCGCCTACTACAAAAACGCTTCGATCACCACCGCTACGGAAAAGGGCGCCGCCGCGGACGTGACCGGCATCAGGGATTATCTCACCTTCGTGAACGACGCGGGTCTCTTCGGCGACGGCTTCGCCGCCTGGACCGAGGATCCCTACTCCGTCTATAACGAAGCCCCCGACGTGCTCGAGACGCGGTATAATACCTATATCGCGAAGAAAGCCGCCGCGCTTGCCTGCGACGCGGATTACGTCGAGAAGTACATCGGCGCCGCGCTGATGAACAGCCATACCGCCTACGCCAACGCCTGCCTTGCCGATTCCAAGGCCGTAGCGCTCAAGGTATACGTGGACTGGATCAACGGCGTGCTCACGCCCGACGTTGCGGCCCTTGAGGGCTATATGCACCGCAACGATTATACGGATACCGACGTACAGCGCATGACCTATCTGCGCGGCAAGGCGCAGGCTTACCTTGCAGCAGTCAACGCCGCGGGCGCCGCGACGAAGGAGCTGCTGGGGGACGCCTACGGCTACAACGCGGTCTATAACCTGACGGCGGATACCGCGCCGGTGCCGGGCAAGACCTACTATACCCTTTCGCAGACCGTTTCTCAGAACGAGGCGGGCGAAGACGTGGTGAAGGATACCTATACCGCTACTCCCGCCACCGCCGAGAACATCGCCGGTCTGTACGAGATGGTTTCGTATGAGGCGTATATCGCGGACCTCACCGCGAAGATCGAGCTCTGGAACCTCGCCGACATCAAGGCGGCGGCCCAGGCTATGATGAACACCGACGCTTCTCATACCTATACCTTCCCGGCGAACTCCCGCTTTTCCACCTACGCGCTGACCTCCGATACCGCGCCCGTGGAAGGCAAGACCTATTATGAGAAGGACGCTTACGGGCTTTACGTTCCCGCCGCTGCCACCGAAGAGAACATCGCTTCTCTGTACGAGGCCTCGGGCATGGAGCTGATGTGCGTGGGCAATGGGAACTACAAGAGCGAGACCTACGTCACCGCCGGCAGCACCTGCCCCGTGGACGATCTCTCCCTTGAGGACGCGCACTCCTTCTTCCAGAACGCGAACGCCTATATCAATACCTGCAGCGCCGCGAACGTGGAAAAGGCCGGTATCACCGCGGAAGTGAAGGCCTCCATGGTTCAGATGGAAGCCGCTCTGTGGGAAGAGATTGGATACCGCATGTATGCCGCCGATGAGGCGAACGCCAACATGCGCACGTTCCGCACGGAATACGATTACTTCGTAAACCTGATGCTGAACACCGACGTCGCCATGCTGAGCAACGACGCGATGATCGGCGGCTACGTCACCGCCGACGGCGCGACGGCGCAGGGCCTGATCGCCGGCGCGAACCAGCACTGGAACGCCCTGAACAACGCGAACAACGCCCTTACCTCCGCGAACGCGAACGTAAAGACGCGCTACAATGCGTTTGTTCAGAAGTGCTATCAGTATGTAAACTCCATGTATCAGACCCTCGTCCAGCGCAGCTTTGACGAGTACAACGCCCTGTACGTGGCGGCCGGCTCCCGCGGGGACGGCGCCGCCATCAACGGCGCGAACTTCTCGCTGGTCAAGGGCATGGTCGCGAATCTGGACGACGACCGCGATACGGACGGCGTCCAGAACAAGCTCCTCACCTGGCTCAATTCCAACAAGAGCACGGTGGTGGCGCGCGCGGGCGGCAACTCCAATAATATGATCACTCACGCCACCAACGTGAACTCCGCCATCCCCGCCTATCTTGCCAAGGCGAACGAGATCTCCGCGCAGCACTGGAACGGCTACGCCCGGTATTATAACGACCACGTGACCTATTCCGGCGGCGCGACCGGCACCAGCGGCTCCATCACCTCCCGCAACGGCAACAACACCGGCATCTATACGGTGCGCGACGGCCGCGCGGACGACATGGTGCGCGCTGACAACGACAAGGACTACGTCGTGACCGAGGCCCGCATCAACACCGTGATCCAGAAGCTCGATACCTTCGCGGCGAGCACGGATCTTGTGAAGCTGATCGGCCAGTACGACGAAAGCAGAGGCATCACCTCCCTGAAGACCTTCATCAACAACCTGCTGATCGAAAACCTCTTCAGCGACGATATGGTGAACACCTTCGTCACCCTGCTGTTCCCGATGCTCTCCGACCTGCTGCAGAACAAGCTCGTCGGCATGCTGATCGAGAACATGGGTTCCTACGGCGTATCCGCCGGTCCCGCCGGCTACGACGCCCGCCTGAATCTGAACGCGCTGATCATGAGCCTGATCAACAGCGGTCAGGTAGACGCTGTGATGAGTTCCCGCGGCGGTAACTGGGCTGCCGGTTATGAAGGCACGGTCTATCTGAATACCCTGCAGGGCAACGTGGACATCGCACTGAACGGTCATCAGGGCACGCAGCAGTTTGAGCCGCTGTTCAGTAGCCTCGGTATCAAGATCTTCCCGAACTCCCTCTCCGCTTATCTGAAGAGCGTGAACAGCTCCTTCTTCAAGAAGCTGACCGATCGTCTTGACGCCTGCGGCGACAACTGGATGAACCTTGACGCCAACCACGACGGCACCGTCGATAAGGACGACTTCGCCTCTCTCGGTATCAAGTACGGCACGAACGGCGTACACAACTATAACGATTTCATCGGCGCCATGGGCGGCATTCTCGGCGCCGCCGGCCCGCTGCTCAACGCGATCTTTACGAACCACACCTATACCGCGAGCGGTCTGAACAGACTTGTTTACGTCTATATGAACGACGTAAGGCTGGACCTGAAGGGCAAGGCCTGGTTCACCTTCGCCAGCCCAACTCTGAGCGAGACGGTTTACGTTGACTCTACCTCCGCCTACGGCAACGGCTACCTGCAGATCAACGGCATG
>CADBOC010000067.1 GCA_902796175.1 Oscillospiraceae bacterium
ACCGAACAGATCTCCGACGTGCTTTACGGCTACTCCGTCGTCTCCGGCTTCGCGCCGGAGCCCGCCGAGTGGATGTACGGCACCCAGATCTGCCGCTATGCTCCGGAGTTCTCGACCCCGCAGGGCGTGTACGACATGGCGGCGAACATGGAGGCCAACGGTTTTCCGTGGGATGCCGTGATCATCGAGGGGTTCGAGGCGTTCGACGCCTCGAAATGGGCGCAGCTCCGGGAGATCAGCGATTTCGTGCATGCAAAAGGCAAAAAGCTGATGGTATACACCCGCTGCGGCAACGGCGGCGGCTACTATGAACCATATATGCTGCACGACGCCGCCGGCAGCGCGGCGATCCGCCGCGTGAACGCCGACCAGCGGGCGGGCTACGGGTATCTGATGAATTCCACCTTCACCTATGTGGATATCACGAACCCCGAAGCCGTCAACTGGATGAAGAACGGCGTTTGGAAGACCCTCATTACCGAGTACGGCGTGGACGGCGCGAAGATCGACTTCTGCGAGAACGTGCCGGATTACTGCACGTCGCCGGAATCCACCCTTGTGTTCTCCGACGGCCGCGCCACACCCGGCGCGCACCACTGGTATCCCTCGGTCTACAACACCATGCTCTTCCGGCTGCTGAACGAGAACAGTACGGACGGCGCCATGGTCTTCGCCCGGGGCGGCGGCATCGGCGCGCAGCGCTATCCGCTTTCGTGGACCGGCGACCAGAAGCGCGAATTCACCTTCCTGAAGACCGTGCTGCGCGCCTGCCTTTCCACCGGGCTTTCGGGCGTGCCGTTCATGAGCTACGACATGGCGGGCTATTCCCCCGCGACCAACAAAACGCTCAACCCCAGCGCGGAGGTCTTCACCCGCGGGCTGGAATACACCTGTTTTTCCGCCAACATCGAGACCCACGGCACGGTCAAGCGCGCCTACGATTACGACGACGCCACGAAGAACCTCTACCGCATCTACGCCAACATGCACGACGCCATGCGGCCGTATCTGGTCGAGTTCGGCAAGCTCGCGACCGAGACCGCCCTGCCTCTGATGCGCGCGCTCTGCCTTTACGACCAGAACGACGAGAACTGCCTCGACTGCTGGGATGAATACATGCTCGGCGACGCGTTTCTGGTGGCGCCGGTGCTCGACCGCGCAAAGAACACGCGCTCCGTCTATCTGCCGAAGGGGAGCTGGACCGACCTTTATACCGGCGAGGTCTACGAGGGCGGCCGCACGCTGCTGTTCTACAGCGCCCCCATCTCAAAGATCCCGGTCTTCGTCAACAACGATTCGCGGTCCGAGACGCTGACTCAGACCCTCGCCGCCATGCGCCCGTATATCGAAGAGATCAGGGCGCTCGGGTAAGAACGCAGGCCTGTAACGGCCGGCGTCCTCATAAGACAAATTCAAAAAAACAGGATCCCCGAACGGCAGTGTTCAGGGATCTTTGTTTTTGCTTATTTTACACAAACGGGGTAGACGTACCTGTTAACTGCCAGGCATTTCCGGCGGCTCGATCAGGTAAACGTTTTTCTCTTCTCGGGCAAGGTTTTTTACCGCCTCTGTGAACCCGCCGAGAGAGAAAAGATAATAATAAAGGATTCCTTTTCGCTCTTTTTTTCTGAAAAAATCTATCCCCCCTTGCCGAAAAACACGGTTTTTCATCGTATGATCGTGGCCGTGGACAAAACACACGGATCCCGCCGGCGCCGACCGAAAAAAAGAGACGAAAGTGTATGTTCTGCAGAGTATATACGTCGAAACGGCCGACAATGCGGACCGTCAAAAAACCGTTCAGGCCGGATTAAAGGCCGTTCGTTCCGGCAGGCGCAAAAACGACCAAAAAACGGCGTAAAAAAAGAAGAAAAATTTTTAAGTTTTTGATAGTAAGTACTTGAAAACATACAATTGTTTATGATAAAATTCTTTGTATGTTGACAGGAATTCCGGTGCATGTCCGTTTTTTCGCGAAGCCGGATTTCTGAGACAGATATTGTGTTGCAAAAATATTGCAAAAAAGGAGAGATGATCTATGTTTGTTCGATCGGGGAAGGGCAAGATTGCCGTCGCGGTGCTTTTGCTGCTTTCTCTGATGCTGACGCTTTGCGGGTGCCCCCCTCGGGCCAAACTCGCGTTACAGTATGACGAAAAACTGTTTACGGATAACAACCGGCCAAACGGTACGACTGTGAACGAAGGCGGAGAAGAACCTGAGGTCGGCTATCAGGACGTGCGCCTCTTTTTTGATAATACCTTCGGTATGTACGGGTGGATGCTTGCCGGTGCCGGTCAGTCTTCCGATCTGTTCAATATGTTTACCCAGGTGCGCAGCTTCATGAACCAGTATAAGAACAAGGAATTCTTTACGCTGGTCGATGAGGGGAACACGACCAAGTGGGTCCCGCGCGGTGAGAGAGAGTTCGACACCATGGGAGCCGCGTCTTTCTTTAATGTTCAGAAGCCCCTTGTGAACCCCTTCTCTGTGGCGGATCTCAACCCCGACGAAAAACTGAATATCTACATTACCGACCTGCGAGAGGGAGCGGAAGAAAACAAGCGTATGGCCGACGATATTTATAAGGTCGTGACCGGCGGCAAAGACCGCAGCGCGCTGATGTACTGCTTCCTCGGCAGATACGACGGAGAGATCTGGGTCGATACGAATCCGCCTCAGTTTGATGAGCACGGAAAGATCATTCAGATCTCCCAGAAGGTTACGCTGACTAACAGCCCGTTCTTTATGTTCGTGGTCGGTCCTACGCCTGAGGTTGCCGGGTTCTACGACAAGTTCGGTCCTTCTCTCCACGGCTTTACTGAGGGGAATAACTATTTTTGCGAGAAGTTCCTTGCGGGCCGCGGCGTAAGCCGGCAGCAGATGAGCTTCCGCACCGATCCCTTTATGCTCACCGAGACACAGAGCAACGGAGATCTTAAGCCCATCCGCGATGAGTTCCTTTTCGGTAAGACCGATCTGGATTTTGACGCGGAGCGGGTAGAGGGCAATCAGATCTTCCGCGATCTGCAGCAGAACCTGCCGGGGCTCTGTTACCGTGCTACCTCGCTCTTCTCCGATTCGCTTTCGGGCGATCAGAAGTATGAACACCGCTTCTCCTTTGTGGTGGATCAGCCCCGCGGCGACACAAGCGAGGGCGATTCGATCGAGTATTCGCTGGATCTCGACGCCGTCTATGGCGCGGCTGTAAAAGACCGCCCCGAGGAGCCTGAGGAAACGGCGGACGGCGACTCGGTGATCCCTGTTTCGTTCAGTCAGATTACCGGTACGCAAACAGAGGGCGATCTTTTCGATCTGCTCGGCGCCGAGAATGTGAACCGCTTGCTGGACGTTGAGATCAGGCTTCTGGACGACGCTTCCAGAAAGATCAACGTCCTGAAGGATGAAAAGGGCGAGAAAACAGAGGAAGAACTGAAAGAGGAGCTCAGCAGCAAGGCGCAGGATATCCCCTTCTCTGCCAGCATTGCGGATGCGGACGCGGGTGCGTTCGAGCGGTCTTATGTTGTGACTGTGAGTACGAAGGATGAAGCCTCTGCGAAAAAGCTTTCCAATAAATACGACGGTCTTCTCTTCTGCTTCTCCGCGAACGCGGCAGCCGCCCCCAGCGAGAATACGCCCGACTGGGTCAAGCGCTTTGACATGGGCAGCGCGCAGGCAAGCGGCGCCTACCGTGCGGACGATCCGCAGGCGCCGTTCATGTATATCAACGATCTGCTCTATATCTTCAACTTCCTCAACGGTACGATGCCCGATGATAATCTGCGTAAAGCGTACCGCGACGCCATGAAAACGGAGATCGGCGCGTTCACCGTGCTCTTCGATTTCACGGGCTGGAAGAATGAGAATGAATGACAGCCCCCGCAAATCAAACAGTAAATAATCTGCTTCGGCAGAAAAAAAAGGAGAAAATAGTATGAACACAACCACAAAGAAACTCATCCTCGGTCTTATCTCCATCCTCGGCGGCTGGGGCGTTGGCGCCATCGTCTTCTTCGTACTCAGCGCGGTAAAGGAATTTTCCAAAAAAGCGCAGCCCATCCCCTACATCTTCGCCGGCGTTATGCTCGTTCTGATGATCGTATATCTGATCTACTGGTCCATCTCCAAGACCTCGACCGAATCCAAAGAAAAGGTCAACAACCTTGTGTTCATGATCATCGGCTGCGTGGTCGCCATCGCGAGCTATTTCGTGGCAGGCCTCATCATCGGCAGCGCCGTTCAGGGGCTTGTTTCCACCGCCGCGCTGTGCGAGGCGATCCTGCTCGTGGTCGGCAACGTGCTTGCCTTCATCCTCGGCAGAGTCCGCATCGGAGGGTAATAACGCATGAAAAACTTCGTACTGTTCCAGGGCGGCTCCGGCAGCATGGTGGCAAAGGCGTTTGCGCACTTTGTCGCGCTGGGCCTGGTGGACGTGCCTACGATCAACGTGCAGCTCTGCGACAAAGACGCCGAGAGCGCCGATACCGCCGCCGCGAAGAGCACCATCAACCTGGTGGCGGGCATTTCCGCCGCCGGCGCCATCCGCCCGGTGGAGGGCAACGGCATCTGTGACGAAAAGTACCTCTTCCCCACGCCGCTGGTGCGCGATGAATTCGATTTTTCCGACAGCCTTGTAAAGATCGCGAAGAGCCGCGGCGCCGGTCAGGACGCCGAGCTCCCCATCAGCAAATGCGTGGTGGAACGGCAGGAGGACGACCTGCTGCTCAACGCCTTCTTCTCCAAAAAAGAGCAGGATGAGAGCATTCTGATCGGCTTTAAGGGCTGCGCCTCCCGCGGCGCCGTCATCTACTCCTATATGCTGGAGCACAACTGCGGCGTTCTGAAGCAGATCGAGAACGCGATC
Organism: Oscillospiraceae bacterium; assembly: GCA_902796175.1. Classification (GTDB taxonomy): domain Bacteria; phylum Bacillota; class Clostridia; order Oscillospirales; family Acutalibacteraceae; genus RUG806. Next base: position 4,863 of record CADBOC010000067.1, read on the forward strand.
GCCGCCAACAGGGCGGAGCACATCCGCGTCTTCGTCGTCGGCTCCATTTTCGGCGGCACCGGCGCTTCCATGTTCCTGAAAACGGTGGAAAAGCTGCGCGAGCTTGATACCACAGGCATGCACATCCACATCGGCGGCGCGTTGCTTCTGCCGAACTTCGCGTTCACCCCCAAGGGCGACTGCGACATCAAATCCGCGAATTTCTGGAAGAAGACCTTCACCTCGCTCAACGGCTACGCGGACCGGGAGGATCTCGTGAAAAAACACGCGGGCGATACGCGGGGGCTGCTTGACCGCCTCTATCTAGCGGCGCTGCCGAACAACGAGCTGCACAACTCCACGGCGGTCGCCAGCGAGGGCGGCGTAAACCAGAGCCGCGTCACCGACCTCATCGACGTGATCACGGCGAACTACATCACCGATTTCTTCAACGCGCCCGTTTCGGAAGAAAACGGCTACTGCTGCTCCAAGGGGACGGAGGCGCAGCCCTGCACCAACATCTACACCTTCAACTATCCGCAGAACGTGGACGCCACCCCGATGGAGCTCAGCGCCATCCCCTACGGCTTCGGCCATCAG
>CADBOC010000068.1 GCA_902796175.1 Oscillospiraceae bacterium
ACCCGTGCGAAAAAACGCGATAAACCCGCCATAGACGACGATATGCCGGAGGAGCAGAAGCGCCGCGAGCGCGCCCGCCGAAAAATGGAGGAGGAGCGCAAGAAAAAGCGCGAGCGCGCGCCGGATAACTTCATTCTGAACATCCTCTCCTGGGCGGTGCTGCAGGCAAAGCTCGAGGGCTGCAAGACCATCACGATCAACATGTCTTACCCGCAGCTGCACCTCGGCGGCAGGGCGCTCTACGCCGTGGGGCGTATCCGCGGGCAGCTCGCGAAGATCTCCGGCTACCGCGACGTTACCATCAACCCCTTCCGCGAGGCGGAGGCGAACGCCGCGTATCTGATCGCCGGCAAAATGCTGCACGACTTCAATATGCCGGATCCCGAAAAGGGCTTTATGATCGCCGACATCGGCGGCGGCACAACGGACGTGGTGGTCTGCCAGTACGACGATCTGGATCTGCCCTTCCGCGAAAAGATCCGTTCCGAGATCGCCTTCAAGTTCGCCGGGCGCGAGCTCATCGATATCCCGCTGCTCATGTACGACCAGCTGGGCGAAATGTGGGAGCCCACGCGCGAACAGCGCAAGCTTGAAGAGATCCTGCGCTCGATGGAGACCTACCACAACATCGATACGCGCGAGCCCATCACCGAGGATATCGCGCGCGGCATCTCCGCCGTCGGCTTTCTGCTCGACAACACCCGCATCAAAACGGATTATTACCTGCACGCCTCGGCTGACACCCGTCAGGTCATCAAATTCAAGTTTCTGGCGCTGTTCTGGCTGCTGGGCCGCTACGTCGGCATTCTTTCTTCGAATGGTACGGTGCAGCTTAAAAGCGGCAACCGTTTCGACGTTTACCTGACGGGCTGCGCCTCCAACGGTCTGCAGGGGCTTTGCAGCATCGACGACCCTGCCTATATGGAAAAGTGCGCCGCGGCCGTGCAGAAGGGCTACGACGGGGTAGCGTCTGCCGTGCGCAACGTAAAGCTGGTGCTGAATACCGTGGCCACGCTCCCGGCGGACGCGCGCGTTTCGATCAAAGAAGCGGTCGCGAAGGGCCTTGTTATGCTGGAGCCCGGCATGGCGGCGGAGGAGGAATCCGCGGGTCTGGACGCGCTGATCGATCTCGATCAGGAGAATCTTGCGAAAAAAGCCAAAGAGGCCGCGCCGCCGAAGATCGACGCCGATCTGGTGCGCGCGGATTTTGCCGAGCTGCTTGAGGTGCTGAAGCTCGAGGAGCCCTCCGTTTACGCCTACGCGGATCTGCCGAAGGCCGGCACGTCCTTCGTGCGGGAGTGTATGGAAGAAAGGCCCGATCCCGAGGGAACGGGCAGCACGACCTCGCTCGCGTTCTTCCGCAAAAAGATCGGCGATACGGCGGTAACGGACGACTTCATCGCGATGTATCTGCTTGAAGCGTATCTCGATATGCGCAAGCCGATCTCCCCGCTGAAGGCCGAGGAGTTCGTGCGCCGCAAACTCAACGGAACCTGCAACGTCTTTGTCAAGCTTTCGGATCGTGATCTCGATCACAGCCGCTCCGTTGCCGTTACGGTGCATTACGCCGTAAAGATGGAGGTGCGCTTCCCGGAGGAATTCCACATCGATCTCGGCGGCAAAACGCTGACCGTGGATAACCTCACAGAGATCGAATCCGTTTACAGCCAGACCGTAAAGCGCATGCTGCAGAAGGCGGCTTCGGAATACCCGGGCGGCATTTCTTTCGAGCAGCTTTACGAAAAAGCGTTTGAGCTTGACCCCATCGCGAAGGATCTGCTCAATCACTCCGTGTTCAGCGACGCCGGTCTCTTTACGAACAGCCTGATCGTAGAGGCGGAGGACGTCTCGTGGGAGACCTTCGAGATGATCCAGGAGAGCAAGCGCCGCTACGTCGCCAGACTGATGCGCGCCGTCTACGAAAAGCGGAAGGCGGATACCGTCTCCCGCGGCGTGGTGGAGCGTACCTTCAAAAAGAATCTCAGCCTGCCCTTCTCTCTTACGAACAGCGCCATTGCGGGCTACGGCAAACAGGGCGGTATCTCCGCCTCCTTCCGCCTTACGTTCCGCTACGATCTGGACGATACCGATTGCTACTTCGCCTACCGCGGCATCGATATCACAGATCCCGCCGCGCAGCGCGATCTGGAGGGGCCCTTCCGCGATCTGGCGCTGCAGGAGCTGCAGGTCTGGTTCCGCAAAAAATGGCTCAAGGGCGTCGACGTCTCCCAGTTCGACGTGATCCGCGACAAAAACGGCATGCCCACCGGCGCCAGGATCAAAGACCCCGCTTCCTTCCTGCCCGCGGTCTCTTCGATCCGCGGCGGCATATCGGATTATCCCGCGACCGCCGGTATTCTGCTGCGCGGGATCACGGTAGAACCCGATATCGATCCGGCAAAATCGTTCATCGAGCAGCTCAAACGCATGTTTGCCGAGGCCGTGATCCAGGAAGCGGAGCCGCTCACCGTGCCCAAGGCGAAGCTGCCGGATCTGGAGCTGGCAAAGAAAAAGCTGGAAGCCGTCAGGTCGTATAAAGACGTTGGAAATCGAATTGCGGATCTTGAGAAGCGGATCGATCTTTTGAGACGCGCCGGACAGATCTATGCGGACGCGAAAAAAACGGCGGGCTCGGAGCGCAACGTCAAAAAACTTGAAGAAGCGATAAAACAGCTGCAGCCCATCACGTTCTATGAGGATACCGAAGAGCTGATCGCGCGGTACAGTAAGCGGATCGCCGATCTGACGAAAAAGAAAAAGCGCAACAAAAAGCTGCGCAGATTCATTTTCTTCGTGCTCATCCTGCTGTTCATCTGGCTTATGTTCCGGCACTACGCCTCGGCGGGTACGCAGATCGGCGACGATCCCTGCTACTGGACCTACGATTTCGCGAACGCGCAGCTGCAGATCTACGGCAGCGGCGAGATCACGGAGTTCGAAGGCTCTCTGCCGCAAAAGCTGAGCCGCGGACTCGCAAAGACGATCCGCATCGAAGAGGGCGTCACCTCGATCGGCCACGATTCCTTCAGCGGCTTCAAAAAGCTGGAATCCGTCTCACTGCCGTCTTCGCTCGAAACGATCGCCTACGGCGCCTTTGAAGACTGCGTCTCTCTGACCTCGGTCAGCATCCCCGAAAACGTCAGCCTGATCGGCGACGAAGCGTTCGGCGGCTGCGAGAGCCTTTCGGATGTTTCTATGCCGGGCGGCTACACGCTGATGGGGGAACGGGCGTTCCGGGGCTGCGGCAGTCTTACCTTCCGGAACGTGGAGACCGAAACGGAGCCGAACGACGCCCTGCGCGATATGACGTATATCGAGCTGAACCGTATGTATACCGGCGATCTTTACGATACGTTTGAAACGGAACGGGACTGGTATCATATCTCGGTTCCCGAAGGGATGCAATACGTGACCGTAACGTTTCTCTCGCAATACGTCGGGACCGATCAAAAGACCTGGGATATCAGCCTGCGCAGCGAAGAGAACGTGGGGAACCGCGATTACGCCGAGTGGTCTGCCTTTGTGACGGGCTACGAAACGCATACCTGTTCCGAGGAGCTGCATCTGACGCCGGGATCCTACTACGTGGAGATCGAATCCTCAAACGAGCATTCGACCGCACCTTACTATTTTTACGTCTCCGGCGTCCCGGAGAGCGAATGATCGGTGTATATCCGGAAAAAAACGCGCCCCCCTCCGCGGAGGACGCGTTTTTTTAACAGATAATAGCGGTAACGGCTGAAACGCCTTACGAAAAAAGATCAGCGGAAAGGAGTTTTGTAACGATGCGTCTGTCTTTTGCGAAACGCGGACCGGAGGTGCGGTCCCGATGAAGAATTTTGTGATCTTTCTGGGCGGCTCCGGCAGCATGGCCGCAAAGGCCTTCGCCCACTTCGTCGCTCTGGGGCTGGTGGACGTGCCCGTCGTCAACGTGCAGCTCTGCGACAGAGACGCCGAGAGCGACGATACCTACAGCGCGAGGCGCACCATTGATCTGGTGGCGGGCGTCTCCGCCTTCAATGCCATTCGCCCGATCGCGGGCAACGGCGTCTGCGACGAAAAATACCTCTTCCCCACGCCCCTGGTGCGGGATGAATTCGATCTCTCCGACAGCCTTTTTATGCTCATGTTGTACCGCGGCGCCGGTCGGGACGCCGAGCTCCCCATCGCCAAGTGTCTGGTGGAACGGCAGGACGACGACCTGCTGCTCGGCGCCTTTTTCTCCAAAAAGGAGCAGGATGAGAGCACTCTGACCGGCTTTAAGGGAGACGCCGCCCGCGCCGCCGCCGTCTACGCATACATGCTGGAACACAACTGCGGCGTTCTGAAGCAGATCGAGAACGCGATCATCGCAAACAGAGCGGAACACATCCGTGTGTTCATTGTGGGCTCCGTATACGGCGGTACCGGCGCTTCCATGTTCCTGCAAACGGCGGAAAAGCTGCGTGAGCTCGATACCCGAGGCGATCACATCCACATCGGCGGCGCGCTGATGCTGCCGAGCTTTGCTTTTTCCTCAAAGGCGGACTGCGATATTCAGTCGACGAACTTCTGGGATCAGACGAAGCGGACGCTCGGGCTGTTCGCGGGGCGTGACGCTCTCATGAAACAGTATACCAACGATCGCGAAGGGCTGTTTGACCGCCTTTACCTTGCCGTTCTGCCGAACAACGAGCGGCATAATACAACGTGCTACGCCTGCGAAGGCGGCAGAGATCAGAGCCGCGTCACCGACCTCGTCGACGTGATCACGGCGAACTACATCACGGATTTCTTCAACGCGCCCGTGTCGGATGAGAACGGCTACTGCTGCACCAAGGGGACAGAGGCGCAGCCCTGTACCAACATCTACACCTTCAACTATCCGCAGAACGTGGACGCCACCCCGATGGAGCTCAGCGCCATCCCCTACGGCTTCGGCCATCAG